>JAEEWY010000087.1 GCA_016291275.1 Methanobrevibacter sp.
TTTATATATTCCTAATAATAGAGTATAATTGAAATCTTATGATTTATATTTATTTTTTAAAATAAAGTTAATTTTAATTCTTATTGATTTTTTTAGTTGATATTATGGTGGAAATAACAATTGGATTGCCTAAAGGCAGTTTAAACAATGTAAACAGAGGAAATACCCATCAATTATTTGTAGATGCAGGTTATGAAGTAAGAGGGTATGACCCTGGAAATGAATCTTATGAAATTGATATTCTTAATGATGAAGAGATAAGTGCCTTTTTGACTCGTCCTCAAAGTACTCCTGTAGAATTGAACAGGGGTATGGTGGATATAGCTATTGTTGGAGAGGACTGGGTTTTGGAAGAGTCTGTTTTAAGTGAAAATGATATTGTTAAGATAGGGGACTTGACCTATGGCCAAACCCGTTTGATTGTAGCTGTTCCTAAGGAATCTCCTTATGATGACTTGTCCCAATTCTTCAGGGAAAACAAGGACAGAGACACTCCAATCTTATGCTTTACAGAATATCCTAACTTAACCAGAAAGCACATCATGGAAAATGAGGCATATCAGGAAATCTATGGTGATGCAAGCCCATATGTGCAAGTGAGAGGATTAAGGGATGGAGACAATAAGAAGGTTCAGGTCATCAATTCTGACGGTGCTACTGAAGTTTACATTGCTAAAGGAGCAGACTTGATTGTAGATAACACTCAAACAGGAAGCAGCTTAAGAAAAGCGGGTCTTAAGGAGCTTGAAACCATCTTGCATTCTTCAGCAGGATTATATGCGGGAATAAGCTGTGATGAAGAAAAGATGGCAAAGGCAAGGATGATTTATGAACAGTTATTGGGTGCTGTAACTGCAAGGAAATACTTTGATGTAAAATTCAATATTGCAAACGAATCCATTGAAAAGGTTTCAAATTATTTGGTTGAAAACAAGTTCTGCAGTGCAGAGCCAACTGTCAATCAAGGGTCAAGCTTTTCACAGATCAATGTCTTGATTCCTAAAGAGCATTTTCCTGAAATGTTGGATGGAATAAGAGCATTAGGTGCTTCTTCAATTATAAGAAGTGATGTAAAGCAATATGTGATTTAATTGATTTGGATTTATTTCCAAATCTTTTTTTCTTTTTTATTTTATCTTATTTTTATCTAATTTATCTTATTTTTCTTTTTTTAATCATTTTATGCTCCAATAGCTTTTTTTCTTCTAAATTAATTTAATTAGTCATTATAAATTAAGAATTATGCATTAAAAACATGATAATTATATTTAATTTATAATGATTTTTAATAAAAAAACAATATCTTTTTATATAATAAGGTATAAATCACTTAATAATAATGTTAAATTATGATAAATCATTATAATTTATTCGAATTTATCATTATGATTCTTAATTTATAATGATATTTTCAAAATCGGACTGTTAATTTAAGTTGGTTAAGTGTTTTATTTGCAAAATGCTTATATTTTTACATTTAGGTGTCTAAAATGTTGACTTCTGTACAAAAGGAAATTTTACAGACTTTAATTAATTTGTATCAAAATTCAGATGGCAAGTCCATTAAGGGTGAAGACATTGCTGAAGTGATGAACAGAAACCCAGGAACCATTAGAAATCAGATGCAATCCCTTAGAAGCTTAAGTCTTGTAAAGGGAGTGCCAGGACCTCGTGGTGGCTATAAGCCTACTATTGAAGCATACCATACATTAAACATTTCAGTTTCAGACAGCAATGCTAAAGTTCCTGTCTATAAGGAAAACAAAAAGTTAGAGGATGTTTCAGTAGCTAAGATTGAGTTTACAAGCGTACCTCATCCTGGTGAATGTGAAGCGGTCATTAAGGTTTTAGGAAGCATTAAGGATTTGCATGTAGGAGATATCATTCGTGTAGGACCTACCCCTGTAAATAATCTTGGTGTTATTGGTGAAATCGTAGGAAGGGACGATATGGACAATATCCTTCTCTTGGATATCAGCACTATAAGAAGCATTCCTAAAAACTCTGTTTATGAGATAGCTACATTGGATTTGATCTATCTAAAACCGGGAGATTCAATTAAGGATGCTGCATGTTTGCTTTCAAAAAACAATATCGATGGAGCGCCAGTAATTACCGAAGGTGTAGCTATTGGTATGGTTTCATTGGTGGATATTGTAAAGGCATTGGCTGAAGGAAAGGAAAATGAAGACGTTAGGGATATAATGTCCAAGCGCTTGTTCTTCATTGATAAGGATACAAAGATAGCCACTGCTGTTTACAAGATGTATAAGTTTGGAATAAGCAGATTGATAGTAGTTGATGATGACTACACTCCAATCGGTGTTGTTACCCGTACTGACTTGATTGAAAAGATCACAAATCTAAACAATTTCCCATTGTTGAATGATAACGATTTGGAAGATGAGATTTAAGTTTAGCATCTATTAGAAGAATTTTATTCTATTTTTTATTTCTTCTATTTATTTTATTTTTTAAAATTTTTTATTATTATTTCATTATTTTAGTTTTTAAGTGTGGATTATATGAAAGTTGATCAATTGAAATTAAAAAAGGAAATGACTGTTAGCGAACTGATTGAACAGTTTGACAAATCAGGCGTTTTAGGAGCTGGAAGAGTTGCAAGAGCTTCTAATTTGCTTGTTGACATGATTAATGATGATGATATGGACATCTTCATGAGTTTAGGAGGTCCATTGGTTCCTGGTGGAATGCGTAATATCGTTGCTGATTTAATCAGGGAAAAAAGAATCAAGGTATTGATGACAAGTGGGGCTAATGTCACTCACGATCTTCTCGAAGCCTTTGGAGGCAGGCATTATAGGGACCTTGGAACCAATGATGAAGAGCTTAATGATGCTGGAATAGGCAGAATTGCTGATGTTTACACTCAAGGGGAAGACTTTGAACTATTTGAAAGTGAGATAACCAAGATATTTGAAATCATCAGCGAAAAGTTGGATAATGATGAGGATAAAGGAATAATTTCCATTCAAAGGCTTTTAAAGGAAGTTGGTCTTTTGATTGATGATGATAATTCAATCCTAAGGCAAGCTGCATTGAATGATGTTTCAATCTTTGCCCCAGGACTTATTGACAGCATGTTCGGTCTTCAGTTATGGATGTTTACACAAGACCACACTCTCGTAGTGGATGCAGTGGGAGACATGCATTACTTGTCAGACCTTGTATTTGAGTCTGAAAAGATTGGTGCTGTAATGTTAGGTGGAGGTCTTCCAAAGCATTATACCCTTGCTTCAAACCTTTTGAAAGGAGGAATAGATGCAGGTCTTCAAATAACTATGGACAGGCCTGAAACCGGTAGTTTAAGCGGTGCTCCTTTAGAAGAGGCAAAATCATGGTCCAAGGCAAAGCATGGATCAAATTTAGTCACTGTCATTGGTGATGTGACTATCATTTTCCCATTGATAGTGGCTGATGCATTGAATAGAATCGATTAAGTTTATGGTGAAAACTTAATCTCTTTTTTCTTTTTTTTATTAATTATTGATTATTATTTAATTTATTTTGTTTTTCTATTTTTATAAGATGTATTTTTCAAAGAATACTCTAGCTATTTCATAGGCTATTTCAAAGCATAAGAAATAGATAAAGCTCCAAATGTTCAATAATCCAATTAAAACAAGCAATAGAATCACTACTTTTAATGCAAACCTATAATCGAAGAAATACTCTAGAAACTTGCTTTTTGAATAGATTTTCTCATTGTCATTTCCTATCTCATCGATTATTGCTCCAATCATGCAGATTATAATTGTGATAATGGAAATATATGTGAAAGATTGCAATCCAAGAAATAGGAATGCTATTATGAATGAAGCCATTGTTGCGATATGATGAATTCCATCAACCTTTAAAGCCAAGATATTTCCGATAAGAATTGCTATGAAGATGCAGGCTGCATCCAAATCGATTGAGCATGCATATGCTGTAAAGAGTCCACAGACTATTCCAAGAACAATAGCTATTGCCTTATTTGACTTTTCATCATACTCATCATCTGAAAGCTTCATAAAGAAGCCAGAAAAGAAATAGGATAAAGCTAAACTAATATTAAACAAATTTACACCTTTTTAATACTGAAAAAATGAAATAGAATTAAGTTATAATTATTGGATTGAATCAACAATGTCTTTAGTTGCCTTTTGAGGGTCTTCTGCATTGTAAATGGATCTTCCAATGATCAATGCATTGGAGTATTTCAATGTTTCCCTTGGGTCTCCACCTTGTGTTCCTACACCTGGAGAAATCATGAATGCATCTTTTCCAACGATATCCCTTATTTCGGATAATCTTTCAGGTCTTGTAGATGGTGCTACATAGTTTGTGATTCCCATTTCAACACCCATTCTTGCTATTTCATCTGCATTTGGCTGGAGGAACTTGATTGCTCCTGGATGGGACATTTCAGTTAAGAGGAACACTTCCCCTCCATGGTCTTCTGCAGATGTCTTGCATGCATCTACACTGTCTGAACCTACAAATCCATGGCAGATTATTGCATCTGCACCGGCATCAAAGGTTTGGTTAGCTATCTTTTCATTGGTTGCTGGAATGTCTGCAACCTTGTAGTCACAAATAACCTTATAATCGAAGTTATCCTTAAAGAATCCAATAGTTGAAAGTCCTTCAGCAAGGGTCAATGGATATCCGATCTTTATTGTGTCAATGTACTCGTTGATTGATTCACAAACTCTTTCTGCTTCCTTTAAATCCATTAAATCCATTGCAAGAATAATATTGTTTTTCACATCCATATAATCACATTCCATTTCACATTTTTTATTCTATTACTATTTTGTATTTAATTTGTTTTAATGTTTTTTATTAAAATTAAAAAAATATAAAAGTATATTAAACTAATTTTATAAATTATTATTAAATAGGATTAATTCACAAATTCTTATTTATTATTATAAATGGCTTCAATGAGGTTTTTAAAGTGTATGCAAAACATAAGATATATGCAGCAATATTCAATATTCTTAGGAAATTTCCACAAAAGAATAATAAGATAACTCTTTTAACAAACAAGAACCACTCATTTGAAGCTAATTTAGAGTATATTGCAAAGGAGCTTGACAATAGGAACAATTCTGGAAAGAATTATGAATACAAGTTCATTCCTAAGGATTCCTTGTCATTTGCCAATATCCGTGACTTTGCAAGTTCAAAATACGTATTTTTAGTTGACAATTTCTTCCCGCTTGCATTCATGAATGTGGAAGGCATGAAATGGGTGCAATTATGGCATGGAACAGGGCTTTTCAAGAAATTCGGCTATGACCTCTTAAATGATGAGGATAAGAAGATCATGGAGATGTTTGCTCCTAAGATTGATTTGGTCTCTGTAAGCAGTGAAAATGTAGCGGATATCTATGCCCGCAACTTCTATGTTGACAAGTCAAAGGTCAAACCATTTGGAGTTCCACGTAATGACTTTTATAATGAGGAACACTTGTCTGATGCTTATTTGTCCAACTTAAGGGAATCATTTGAAAAGGATTATCCACAGCTTAATGGTAAGAAACTGGTTCTTTATGCTCCTACATTTAGGGAAGACCCTAAAAACAATGCTGTCTTTGAATACTTTGATATAGAAAAGTTCCTTGATGAATTAGGTGATGAATATGCTTTAGCAATTCGATTGCATCCTAATTATAAAAGATACTGTAATGAAGAGCACAATATTGATTTGGATGAATTGACAAGCAAGTATGATATAATCAACTTTACAGGATTCAAGGATGAACAGAAGCTTCTGCTTTTAGCTGACATTTTAGTGGCTGACTATTCTTCAATCATGGTGGATTACACTATCTTGGAAAAGCCTGCTATACTATTTGATTATGACTTAGATGATTATCTTTACAAGGAACGTGGATTCTACTTTGATTATGCGGAAATGGTTCCAGGAAAGATAGTTTACAATATTGATGAATTGATTGAAGCAATCAAGGAAGAGGACTTCAGATTGGAGAAGATGGAAGAGTTCTTGAAATTGCAATTCGGTGAATTTAAGCCAAATTCATCTAAGCTTATTTTAGACTACATTTTAGAGGATTAGACAATTTTTTCTAATCTTAAATCACTATTTTTCTTTAAATTTATTATTTGGACAATAATTGTTCTATCTTAATCACTATTTTTCTTTAAATTTCATTTTATATTTTCTCAAATTAGTTAGATAAACTTATAAATCTTTTTTTATATATTATAGTATAGTAAAATTTTTATGATTTTTAAGATTATAAAAAAAATTTATGCTTACAATATTCTTTTATTACTTTAAAGAAGGTTTTCTAATGGTTAGAAAG
>JAEEWY010000088.1 GCA_016291275.1 Methanobrevibacter sp.
AATGGAGAGAAATATCTTCCGATTACTTTAGATTCGGTTATCAATCAAACAATAGGTATTGAAAACCTTGAAATAATAATAGCTAACGACTGTTCCACAGACAATACAAAGCAGATTATTGAAGATTTTAAGGAAAGAATCAACAATCAAACTAATAAGGAAACCGTTAAGTCAATCAATCTTGTGGAAAATATGGGTGGGGCGTTCGGTCCTCGAAACATAGCATTGGATCATGTGAATGGAGAATATCTTATGTTCATTGATTCAGATGACACTTATCCTTTGGATGCCTGTGAAACATTATACAATAAGATCAATGAATATGATTGTGACATTGCCTTTGGAAGATACTTAAGGCATTACCCAGAAGCAAATATCATTAGAAAATCATACACTCCATACACAGACAGCTTGGAAAGGCCATATCTTGACTACCTTGATGATTTGGTTGAAGGGTCTAATTTAAATGGATTCATAGGTTCTCTCTGGAAAAACGTCATGAGCAGATTCTTTTACGGCAAATCCATAAACAATGAAAACAATGACGAGATATTCATCAATGATTTCAAAGCGGAAAATGATGATGAAATAGCTATCTTAAAGATCTTGCCATCATTCTGGAGTAAAATATACAGAACAGAACTGATAAAGGAAAATGCAATCAAGTTTCCAGAATGCATATCTGCTGAAGACTTGAACTTCCTATTGGAATCATATATCAAAAGCGAAAAGGGAATTCTTTTCCTGAACAATAAGATTGTCTACAATTACTTCATGAGACTGGAAGATGAAGACAAGTCAATTACAAAGAACATTAACTTCCGATTAGTGCATGATTCACTGAAAGCCTACAGATTGTCTTCAGAGCTTTCTGATGAATATGGCATTAGGAACAAAGACCTCTTCCTAAACCCCTATCTATTGAATTGGATTAATCTATGGCTAAGCAGAGATAATTCAAAAGAGGAGAATAAAGTATTCCTTAATGAGATTGAAATGATGGAAAAGGGCAATAGGAATGGGTTGAAATACAAGCTGATTCTAAAATTCATTAAAATCCTATTGAAAATCAAATCATGATTATAATGATGAGAATCTAAAAAATTAAAATTATAAAAATAAATAATTTTTAAATATTATGCTAACATATTATAAATAAGAAAGCAAATGAAAAATAAAAAGAGGTGAAAATATGAAAGACGTGATGATTTGGCCAATATATCTTGATGCTGAAAAATCATTGAATGAAGGCAGAAAAATATCTAAAGAATATGCCGTCTCTGAACCAAGAATCAAGGAAATCGTAAAGGCTACTCAAAAATTAAGATACAAGTATTATGCTGAAGAGGATAAGGCATATCCTGGAGAATGGTACAATAAATCAGGAAGAGTCATAATTACCACTGATGACAGCAAAAAGGAAATTCTAATCAACTTATCAAACACCATAAAACAAATGAGAGAAGCTAAACAATCAAATAGGCCTAACAATAAGAAAGGCAAAAAAGGAAAAAGAAGAAAATAAACTTCTTTTCCACTATAAAAAGTTAAAATAAAACTAAATAAAAACTATTATTCACTATAAACAAATAAAAAGGCGTTAAAATGACAAGCATACCACCAGAAATGAAAGAAAGATATGAAGAAGCTAGAAGACTTATAGAATCTTCAAAAGACATTAAGATTTATAGCCATACTGACTGTGATGGAATCTCATCAGGAGCTATTCTCACAGGAATCCTAAAAAAGATAGGCAGGCAATTAGGTAAGGATTTTGATATTGAAATCGTAAACTTGGATGTTTTGGAAAATGTTCCTATTGAACATGAATTGACAATATTTTCAGACCTTGGATCTGGACAGCCTGTTGATAAGAATGCAAATAAGGATTCCAAAATACTTATTCTTGATCACCACCCTCCACTTAGAGAGATTGATTACTGCGATACAGTAGATTATGATTATTTGGAAATAAATCCTATTTTTTATGGAATAGACGGTTCTCAAGAAGTTTGTGGAGGGGGGCTATGTTACCTTCTTGCTAAGGAGTTCGGTTTTACCGATTTAAGCTGGCTTGGAATATTGGCAGCCATTGGGGACATACAAAACGGTAAAACTGGAAAATTGGAAGGATTAAATAGAACCATCCTTAAGGATGCGGAAGATGAGGGTTTGGTCAATATAATCAATAATGACTTATCATTATACGGCAGACAGACAAGGCCTTTATTTGTAGCATTATCCTATTTCAGCGATGTTAACTTGGAAATTACCAATGACCAGAACAGGGCATTGGATCTTTTGAAAAGACTTGGCATAAATACCAGAAATCCTGTAAATGACACATCCATCAGGTCTTGTGATTTAAGCCAACAAGACAAATTCAAATTGATTAAGGAATTAATCAACATGATTACAAGGGAAATCCCAAGCAGATATGCTATCCATGCTCCAAAATTAGTCATGGGAGAAAGCTACGAATTTGCAAATGAAGAGAAATACACTTTCTTAAGGGATGCCTCTGAATTCTCTACAGCAATGAATGCATGCGTTAGAAACGAAAGGCCAGAAGTTGCATTGAAGCTATTGGATTTGACAATAAAGAGAAATGAAATCTTAAGTGACAACAAGGTTTCAGTAGACATTGAAAGTGATAGGGCAGTTGTGCTTGATGAACTTGAAGAGATTTCAAAGGCGCATAGGTTCTATTTGGCACAGAACATCAAGATGATTGGTGAATCTGACTCAATAGTTCAAATGAAAAATCTTCAGTATTTCGATGGCGAAGGCATAAGAAGCAATGTTGTAGGTACAATTGCTGGAATGGTTCTCAGTCAAGGAGATTGGAGAAAACCTATGATTGCATTTACACAAGTGAGTGAAGAGAATGATGATTTGAAGATTTCACTTCGCTGCTCTAAGCTACTCGCTTATGATGGAGTTCACTTTGGAAAGATAATCAGAAAAGTGTCTCAGAGTTTAGGTGGAAACGGTGGAGGCCACGATGTTGCTTGTGGAGCTTATATCCGTAAAGACCAAAAAGAAGAATTCTTTGAAATGATGAATAATGAATTGGAAGGTAAATTGGTTCTTGATTAATCCATCAAAGCCAATTTATTATTTTCAATACTATTTTTTTACATATACATTTATTAAGACTGCTTTTACAATAAATCATTTTAAAACTATTTTTTTAAGCAACTTTTTTTAAATAATTTTTACATTCAAATAGACTTTATAAAAAACTAAAATAAACTTTAAATATTATAAGGGACAAAATAACTATTAACTAGAAATAATTAATTCTTTCAATAAAAAAAATTAAGTGGTTAATATGGAAATCTTACAAAAAAGAGGAGCATTGACTCATTTTCAAATTTTAGGGGAAATCTCTAAGCAAGAACCAAATCTTAAGCAAAAGGATTTGGCAGAACGTTTAGGAATTACAATTCAAGCGGTTTCTGAAAATATCAAAACATTGACTGAACTTGAATACATCACATCTAAAGATGGCAGAGCACCATATAAGATTACCCAAAAGGGAATTGCTAAAGTCAAAAAAGATGCAATCACCTTAAGGAAGTACTCTGACAGTGTTCTTGAAACCATGACCTATTATAAATCTACCTGGCCTGCAATTGCTAAGGAAGACTTGAAGGAAGGTGACGAAGTAGGTTTATATATGGAAGATGGCAGATTATACGCTTCAATCAATGCACAGACTGATGCTTATGCTGATGTAATATTAGACACTAAAAAAGGATTTGATGTTGCTTTAACCAATCTTAAAGGAACCATTGAAATCAAGGAAAGTAAAATCCTAATAATTACATTGCCTCCAATAAAGCAAGGAGGATCAAGAGCTGCTGATATGGACTTGATTAAGGAAATCTATGATGAAAAATATGTAAACTATGGATTAAGCTCAATTGATAAGGTTGCAGCAATTGGAACCACTTCACATGTAATAGCTAACGCTTTAGACATTCCAGTTGATATTGAATTTGGAGTAAGTGAAGCGGCTCAATCTGCAGTTAGAAAAGGATTGAATGTCTTGATTCTTTCAATCGGAGATATGAGCAAAAACATATCAAAAGACTTGGAAGAGGCTAATGTCCCATATCAAGTCATAGATGCTAAAAAAATAAATATGGAACTTTAAGAATATATTTTTAATATATTTTTAAATTCTCTTCTTTTTTTATATATTTTAATCATTACAATAAAAAAAAAAAAAAAACTATTTTTAAAAAAATATTCTAAAGTTTAAAAAAAAAGAATAAAAAACTATTTTTAAGAAAATATAATTAATTTTAAAAAAAAGAGTGAAAAACTATTTAGTAATTAAATAGCCTTTTCTTCACAATAGCTTTGGAAGCTGCATTTTCTACATTTATTAGGGTTTTTAGTAGGTATAGGGTCTCTTTTATCATCGATTAACCTATGTAAAAAATTGATTGTATACCTGATATTCTGTTCATTGCTTTCATTGAATTCTTCGCTCCAGAATATGTTATCTGTTCCCCTTTGCCTTAATGCAGCCATTATTGTACGTTTATCATTTCCCATCATATTCTTAAATGCCAAACAATAAGCGCGAACCTGATTAATTGTTGATGGATAAGCCCTATTTCCAGGTTTATCATCAATGATTATTATCTTATCGGGAGTCATTCTAACTTCATCAATAAAACCACGAATTCCATTTTCAGTATCAATTACAAACATTTCACGGGATAGGATTTCCTCTTCCTTAGACAATTCAAAAGCATCCTCAAAAGTTGATGGTTGAGCTGTCTCCTTAAATTTTTCCTCTAACCTAGAATGCCCTTCAGTTCCTTCAAGCATTTCCCGAGTAGGTGCAGTGCTGACTCCTTGGCAATATTCAAGATACAAACTGTATTCACAATATCCTTGTGTATTTAGCCAGCTTATTGGAAAATTAGCCTTTTCATCAATGATCCGAACACTCTTATAATTTTCATGAAGTTCAAAATCTAAAATATTAAATTCGTCTACAATAAGTTTATTTTCCATAGAATCCCCCTTTAATATAAAAAATAATTTAAAAAAAATAATCTAAAATAATCTAAAATCATCTGAAATAATCTTAAAGAAATAATAGTAAAATAAAAAAATAAAAAAATAAAAGATAATTAAAGATTATCTTCTAGCGAAAAATACATCTGTATTCTCTTCAACAACAGTGGTTCTTGCAATACCGTCTAAAAGTCTGGCTTTGCCTGTAATTCTTCCGAGAATTACATCAATGATTATTGGGAACCAGTAAATTTTAGAAAGGGATCTAATCAATGCTTGAGAAAAAGTAAGGGAATAATCTCTTCCAAGTCTTCCTCTTCTTGGCACTGCTGATTTAACTTCTATAAACATCAACCTTTTACCAATAGTTGCACCTATACTCTTCTCTAAAATTGTGAAATACAATAAAATCAAAATTGGAAGAACAAATACAAAATAATGGTAAATCTGGAACATATTGAAGTAGTTTATAAAGAAATATGCGAAATAAGATACAATCCACATAAATGCAGAAACTACAAAGAAATCAAGAATATATGCTACAACTCTTTTACCGAATAAGTCCATCAAATCACCATCTGATTCATTTTAATTAATAAGATTTAATTTAACATACTCTTGGAACAGGGTCTGCTATAGGAGTTTCCAGGATTCTGACTCCTCCAATGCCTGTTTCAATCAATACTTTATCATCATCAATAACTTCACCGATAATAGCTGCATCCTTACCGTATTTGTCTGTTTTAATAGCTGCTAAAACTTCTTCTGCCTTTTCAGCTTTTACACCCATCAAGACTTTTCCTTCATTAGCAACTTCATATGGATCAATACCTAACATATCAGATGCTGCTCTAACTGCTTCCTTAACTGGAATAGCTTCATCCTTAAGCATAACTCCAACTCCAGATTTACGAGCCATTTCATTTATGCAGTTTGCAAGACCTCCACGAGTAGGGTCTTTCATTGCAGTTACTCCACCTACTTCAAGAGCTTTGGAAATGATTCCCCACATTGGAGCTACATCGGATTTCAATTCAGTTTCAAATCCGAAACCTTCCCTAAAGGACATTAAGCTCATTCCGTGGTCTCCAACACTACCAGTGATTATGATCTTATCTCCC
>JAEEWY010000089.1 GCA_016291275.1 Methanobrevibacter sp.
TAGAGACTTTTACTTTAACGGTAGCAAAACCTTTTTTGTTGGTTTTTGCAGTGTATTTTTTACCATTAACAGTAAAGATGATCTTTTTGCCTTTAAGAGCTTTACCCTTAGAGTTCTTAAGTGTTGCAGTGATTTTCTTAACTTTCTTCTTAGCCTTATAAGTTGTGGATTTGGAAGTTAATTTAACTTTTTGTGCAACAACTTTCAATTTGATGGTTTTAACAACCTTATTGTATTTGTCATCACCTAAGAAAGTGAATGTTTGTTTGTAAGTACCTTTGCCTACATAAGTTACAAGCAATTTGACTCTACCTTTGGAATCAGTTGTGCGGGTGTATGTTTTGCCCTTGGAAACTATTTTAATTTTCTTGCCTTTTATGAGATTTCCTTTGAAATCCTTTAAAGTAGCGTAAATGTAATAGTTTTTCTTCGCATCGACAGCTTTATTGTAGGTGTACTTTTTCACAGGACTTACTGTAATAACAGTATTTACTTTTTCACCTAATTTTTTGCTTACTTTAATGCCTGATAAATCTGCAGTAAAGGTACCTGGACCATCAACATCACTTAAAGCATATTGTACAGTAGCAACACCATCCTTAAGAATTGCTGTAGCTGGGCTGACTTTACCTGCAGTAGCACTGAAAGTTGCCTTAATTTCTGGCAAAGCATATTCAGTTACTTTAGTGACTTCACCGGTAGCATTGTCATATAAGTTGTTTAAGCTAATGAGGACATTATAGCCGGTTGAAGTAGCAGTTTCCTTTAAGTCTAGGAAATACCAATTGTCAATTTTCACATTAGCAATACCTTGCCATTGCCAGAAGGTTTCATTGAATGTTTGAAGACCATCAGCATAATTGTCTGCAGTGCTTCCAAACCAATTGCTGTTTGCAGTGATGCTTACTGCATCAGGCATGAATTCAAAAATGTCTGTAGCTTTTACTGCCCAGTTTAATGCACCAGCAGTTGCAATGTTATTTAAGAAAATGGAGTTGTCTACTGAATAGCTGCTGTTGTAGGAACCAATAGCTGCACCCATTAGAGCACTGTTCTTTTCGAAAATACATTTGGATATTGTAGAACCTGCACTATTTTGTAAAAAGATTGCTCCTTCACTTCCAATTCCAGCTTCTGAATCGCTGTATACTACATTGGAATCAAAGGTACAGTCAGTTACGGTAGCAGCAGCAGATATAAATATTCCACTTCCACCGCTTTCTGCATAATTCTCTTTGAAGACTGAATCGCTGACAACATTGTCTGCAGCACGTATGGATACAGCTCCACCCATTGCAGCATTACAGCCTATGAAAGTACAGTCAGTTATTTTACCATTTGCAAATGCAGTGTCAATAGCTCCACCATAATTGGTAGCGTTACATTCTTTAAAAGTACAGTTAGTTAATTCTAAGGTACCTTTACCTACTTCTATAGCTCCTCCTTGACCAGCAGTGCCGTTTCCTGCCTTATTGGATTCAAATACAGTGTCTTTGACTTTAAGATAACCGTTTGCAGAGTTGATAAGAATAGCTCCACCAACTTGATCTGCAGCATTGTTTCTAAAGGTACAACCTTGAATATCAAGGCTTCCAGCGCTTTGAGCGACAATACCTCCAGCATTTTTCATCTGTACATTTGCATTACCATTGATTAATGTTAAGTTTTTCAAGGTTAAAGTACCGCTGGTAACAGCAAATAGTCTTGCCATTCCATTTCCGTCAATGGTTGCAGGACCATTGATTGTCAAATCTCTTTTAATTATTGGATATGCGGTATCAACACTTGAATCAAACTTATAAGTACCGTTTAAGGTTACTTCGGGACTTTCAATTCCAATATCATCTATCAATTGGGTGAAAGTCTTAGTAGTATCATCCTCTGCGATAGCTGGCTCCTCTTCTGCAGCTTGAGTTTCCTCCACAATCGCAGGTTCTTGAATTACCTCATCAATTTCATTATCGCTTTCAATTACTTGCACATCATCAACTGATGAAATCGTATCATCAGCTACGTCAGCAGCACATACTGCGCCAACACATAATAAAGAGATGATAATAATTGAAAGCATAAATAAGCTTTTTTCAATTTTATTCAATATTATTCCTCCAAAAAATGCAAAATGCATTTAATAAATTTAAATAATTTATGTAATATAAACTCTTTAAAGGAAATTATATAAATATTTCTAAATATTTTGAATAAAATGTAATAAAAAATAAGAAAAACTGAATGAAAAATGAAAGAATACTTGAATAAGTTAAAAATTAATAAAAATAAAAAAAGAATAAAAATAGTAAAATTAAATCATTTATAATCCATTGCAATAATCAGCAATAGCCAATTTGAACTTGAATCCTGCTTCACCAAGGATTATAATGATATTTGAATCTGTCTTTAAAGCTGCCTTTACACCTTCAACCACTTGGTCTGCACTTGCTCCTAAAGTGAAACTGGAAGCCTGTTCAGGATTGACTTCAGTGAATACAAAGGTGTTTTCCAATGTTTCATAGTCAAAATCAGCTTTTCCTTCTTTTGCAGCTGCCAAGAGTTCATCCACTACGAGTCTTGAATCATGGGAAGCAGGCACAATATATTTCACATTATCAAGCGCCTTTTCAAGGATTTCAATGTCTCCTTCATGACCTGATTCAGAAGTGATTGTAATAACAGCAGTTGTGTCACCATAGATTTTGGTGATTTCCTTTAAGATGGTCTCTACACCTGCAGGATTATGAGCATAATCCACCATAATGATTCTATCATCCACTTTAGCAACAATCTCCATTCTTCCAGCAGTTCCCTTAAAGCTTAAAAGTCCTTTTTGAATCTCTTCATCAGAAAGTTTTAGGAATCTTCTTGCTGCAATTATTGCTCCAACTGCATTGTAGACATTATGCAATCCATCAAGTGAAATGGTGAAATCTGTTTCTCCTTCAGGAGATTCAAGAGTGAATGTTCTCTCCTTTAAAGAAATGTTTTTAGCCAAATACATTGGCTTTTCATACTTTATGCCACATTCACATTCAAAGGTTCCGCAACCGGAGATAAGCTCATTTATCTCAATGTCCCTTCCACACCAGCATGGCTTGGTTGATACTCTGCATGGCTCATCCTCAAGACCAAAGCTGATTGCATCACCTTTAAAGTCAATTTCCTTGAACAATCCTACAATTGTTGGATCATCACTATTGTAGATTAAGGTACCATCATTCTCTTCAATGCCTTTTACAAGCTCTCCTTTAACTTTAGCATACTCTAAAAAGCTTCTTGTGATGAAGTCTGTCTCATCGTTTTCGTGAGGGTCCTGCAAGTGGTCAACTGTAATGTTTGTCAAGATTCCAAAATTGGCATGGGTCAAGTCAATGATGGACTTCAATCCACCAGGTGTACCGTCAGTACCAGTCTCTAAAATAGCTAAATCACCATTCAATCTGGTTTGAAGTGATGGAATGAATTCATTGTTACCTTGCATGCCTTTCAAGTTATGCTCGCAAGGGTTGATACCTGCAGAATATGCAATATGCTTTAAAAGAGTTGTTGTAGTGGTCTTTCCATTGGTTCCACCAATGCACATAACAGGTTTTTCTGGTGTGAATAGCTTAAAGATGTCTCCAAGCTCAATGATTTTAATGCCTTGATTAGAAGCCATCTCCAAAACCTTAGCATTCTTTGGCATGCTTGGAGGAGGAACGATGAAATCGATTTTCCTAAAGAATTCTTCAGGATGACCTCCAAAGAATATTTCAATGTCATAGCCGTCAAAAGAAGAGTGGAATCTGCAATCCTCTTTAGATGAGATATCTGTTCCAATAACAGAATAGCCCCTGTCCATAAGGATTCTTGCAACCAAGTTTCCTACAACTCCACAAACACCAATTACACCAAAGGTTTTATTTTCTAAATCCAATGAAGCCAATTCTTCATCAGACATAGAAGAGAGCTCTAAACTATTCAATTTAACACCTTCATGAAAAGATAAAAATTAATTAAAAAAAGAAAAAATATCATTACTCCATAATAGAGGAAAAAATTTTGGTTAAGGTTTTGCGTTGCCGAAGGCAACGGAAAAGCTTAGTCGTACTTTTTACAGCCTTCTTCTAAACCAGTTACTATTTTTTCCATAATTCCTTCAGGATCCTGCATGAGTTGTGGTCCTAAGTGAAGGATAGTGTCTCCAGGTTTAGAATACTTAATGGCTAGTTCTGCACCTTCTTCCATAGTTCCTGCAATTACCTTAACTGCATCAGAGTCTACTGCAGCATCAAGCAATTCCTGTGCAGGTTCCAAGTCAACTCTTTGGTAAACCTCATTGAATCCAGTAGCTACCATTACATTAGCATACTTACCCATAAGCTTACCTGTTTCCTTCTTGTCTCTGTAAGTTGAAGTGTCAAAGTTGTCAAGCAATAGGACAAGGCTTCTGTCACCTAAGAAGTCAAGTGCAGCAGTAATACCTTCAATTAAGTAGGAAGCGTCAATGTAAACTTCCCTGCCGTTATAGTCTCCAATGTATTCCATATGAACTGAAAGTCCCTTGAAGTTTGCAAGTCCTTCCTTGATGATTTCTACAGGCAAACCATAAGCCATTGCAATAGCTGTTGCAGCAACTGCATTCTCATAGTAATAGCTCATCATATGGAAGTCAGAAGTGAAGTTGCCTTTTTTAAGTTCATTGGATTTGTTTCTGAATTTATAAGCGATATCAATAGCGCCTTTAGCGCTGTCACCAATAAAATTACATACTTGTCCTTCACCAATAGCAACTTCCTCAAAGTTTGCTACCTTATCAAAGTATTCGGATTTTTTGGATGGGTCGTATCCCGGTAAATCCTTAACCATTGCGTAAAAGATTGCATCAGGTCTTGCTTCTTTTACAGTGTCTTTACAATGAATGCTTGTAATGAAGTTTTCACTATTTTTAGCAATGAACATTTTTCTTTGAGTGTAAAGCTCCATTGAACCTCCAAACTCAGACAAATGCTCTTCATAAATATTCAAGAGTGCACCGACCTTAAGCTGAAGTTCAGCCATTAAACCTGCAGTACCATGAGGAAGCTCCAAAACAGCGATGTCTGATTTCTCTGGAATTCCTTTAATGATTCCATCAACAATGACTTCACTAACAAGGTTTTGGGTCATGGATGAACAGATCCAAACTTGATATCCAGCAGTTCTGAAGATTTCAGTTACCATATGGGTTGTACTGGTTTTACCTACACTGCCTGTGATACCGATAATGTCAATATCAATGAAACTGTCTGCCAATCTTCCAAAGTCATCGTTGGAAAAGACATTAAGGTTAGCTTCTTTTATGATTTTGTAAGCTGGAGCATTTTCCGGTACAGTTGGAGATAAGTAAACTGTATCGATTCCGTCAAGATTCGGTTCAAATACACCTAAATCTAATTCAACTCCTTCGCTTTCCATAAGTCTTAAAGTCTTTTGAACATCCATGTGGAAGTCTTCAATTTTCTTTGGATCGGTTATCTTTACCGTGTGGCCAGCATAGTTTAATAATCTTGCAACAGGACGACCTGCATTTCCTGCTCCTACAACAATAACATTCATTAATTAACACTCCTTGAAGGTTTATGTAATTTTATTAGAATTTTTAATAATTTTTCAATTTATAAAACATTTGCTAAAAATATAAGCTAGTAAATGATTCATAAATTTATATGATATTATTTATTATTCTTATATAACTTAAAGTTTATTAAAAAAATGAGCGAATTAATTCTTGAATAATTAAATTTTATTAAAAAATTAAGCAAAATAGGATAAGATTAATAAAAAATAAAATTAATGAAAAAATAAGAAAAAAAGAGAGAGAAAAAATAGATTTATTCAAAATCCAATAGGTTTTCAATATCGTTATAGATAACTTTCAATCCACACATTGAAGGTACATAATTAGCTGCCTTTGCAGAGTTAACTCCAATGACTTCATAGCCCATTTGCTCTATTGGAGCAACTACCATACAGGTATCACAGCAAATCTTACCTCCTGCCTTCTCAATGGCATCAAGATATCCTAAACGTTTAGCCGCTTCCTTGATGTTGATTGAAGTGCAAACCCAAAGCTCGTTTTTGATCTTTTTACCTTTGACTATTTCAGCAACTTCCTTAACTTCCTCTAAGGAAGCATGTGGACAGCC
>JAEEWY010000090.1 GCA_016291275.1 Methanobrevibacter sp.
ATCATGTTAAATTCGTTGTATACAGAAGCTATTAGAAAGAAAGGGCAACTTAATGAACCTTTAGAGGAATATAAGGAAACTAAAATAGATATTGAATCCAAATGGCATGAAGAGGAAATAATTCCAAGCGATTCAAATCCTATTCTTGCTGCAGGTGATGGAAGCTATAACAAAAAGAAATATCTTAGCTTCAATTTCTATGCTGTAGCAGCACAATCCCTCATTTACAATCCAAATGACACCGAATCAAAGCTAAAGACAATTGAATCTGCAGAACTTGATATAATACCTCATCAATCATTCTTAGAGGAAAGATTGAGAAATATGATGAGCATATTTGAGATAAAGACTGCAATAAAGACATTCAATGATTTTGATATAGATTATTATATGGATGATGGATCTATTTTAGGTGATTTGATACGTCCAATTCCTGTAGAAAAGAGCATTTCACCAGAATATAAGGCAAATATTATATCTCAAGTCAAGGAAAAGCTGGAATCTGAAATACAATCTAATGAGTTAAATCTATCCTCCTTTAATTTCAAGGAAGAATTTAAAGACTTGTTTGAAGACGAAAACATTGATGAATATGCTTTAATTACATTCTTGGAGAGTTTGGAAAACCTGATTGCCTTAAAATATCTTTTGGAAAACAAAAAGAAAATAATCGCTATTTCTAAAACTTCATCAAGCAATGAGCTATTCCATGCAAATATCCCCGATATGGCTATTTTAGATGGGATGACAAGAAAGCAAGGATTCAGTGAACCTTATCATAGAAAGGTAACATACAAAACCAAGCATGATTTCCCAATTGAAAATGAATTCTTTAGGGAGCTTTGGTTTACAATATTCTTTGCAAGACTTGATGACAATAAGAACATCATAAAGATTGAATTGCCTTATTACACTAAAGATTTGGATGAAATAAGGGAAATTTTAAAGGTTTTAAAATCAAATTCAACTGAAGGATATCCATTTTTACTAAAGAAAGCGCATAAGGATGTTGTCATTTCAAATCAGGATATGAATAGCTTGTCTAAGATTATCGGATTTTTGGATAAGTCTGGTCGTGAAATGTTAAATTGAGAGAATTTAATAAAATATAAGTAATTTGATGTTAAGATAATTTAAATTTATAATTTTAAAAAAATGAATATTACAAAATATAATTGAGTTTAGAGGTTTAAAAATGATTGGAAGATGCATAGGAGAAACATCTCTTATTGAAGTGAGCTTCATTTCAAAAGAAATGCCGCAAGTAGGTGAATATGTAACACTTGAATATGATGGAAAGATCATCTTAGGTATGATAGAGTCAATGGTTCGTGGAAGCGTTTCCTTAAACAATGAGATATATGATCCTGATACTATAGCTAAGATAAGGGAAATTGAAGGTGATGACTACTACATAAAGGGAAATATCTCCATTCTTGGTGATGTAAATGACAATTTAAAGTTGCCACGTACTCCTGCTCCTCCTGGAACTCCTATTTATCCTGCTCCTAGTGAGGTTTTGGATAAGATATTCCACATTGAAAACTCTCTTAAGCTTGGACATTTGATAAACAATGAAGATGTTGAAGTTGGTGTAGACATCAATAAGATGGTGTCACGTCACTTGGCAATTCTTGCAATGACAGGTGCAGGTAAGTCAAATACAGTTTCTGTAATCATTGATGGTCTTTTAGAGTACAACGGTTGCATGCTAATCTTTGATATGCACTCAGAATATGTGGATGCAGAATTTACCAATGGTAATGTAAATGTTATAGAACCTATGATTAATCCACAATATATGGAATTTTCAGAGATTAAAAAATTGGCAAGCATTCCTTCCAACGCTCCTTTGCAAGAAAGATACTTTAGAAGAGCTTTTAACGAAGCTAGAAGATTGGTGAAAGAGGGAACTGCAAGCACTGCTGATTTTATAGAATTATTATACAAAATCCTTGATAACTGGTATAATGATGAGGATTATGATGCCAGCAATAAGAAAAACATTATGGATGTAATCAATAAGATAGAGGATTTGAATGTAAAATATGATAGATTATTAAATGTTAACATAGGTGACTTCCTAACTCAAATAAAACCTGGAATGGCTAATGTTCTTGATTTAGGACAAGTCGATGAGAATATGGCTGAAGTATTGGTTGCTCATGTACTTAGAAGATCCCTTAGGAGCAGAAAACAATTTGTAAGACACAATGATAATGATGCATTATCCTATCCCTTATTCTTTGTAGTTGAAGAGGCACATATTTTAGCACCTCAAAACAGAAGCAGCAACAGTAAGTATTGGATTACACGTATTGCTAGAGAAGGTCGTAAATTTGGTTTAGGCCTTTGTTTGGTAAGCCAATCTCCTAAATCTGTTGATGCTGAAACCTTATCACAAGCTAACAATATGATAATTCTAAGGCTTGTAGAGCCAAAAGACCAAAGGCATGTCCAAACAGCAAGCGAAAGCCTTAGTGAAGACTTGGTAAAGCAATTGCCTTCACTTAACATCGGTGAAGCCTTGGTTTTAGGGCTTATGACCAAGGTTCCAACCCTTGTAAAGATCAATGAATTCAAAGGGCGTCAACGTGGTGGAGACTTAAATATCATTGAGCAATGGCAAACAAAAAAAGAGGATGAGGAAAAAGCTTTACAAAAGGAATTAGATCAATTTGTTAATTTAGGTGGAGGATATTAGATTTAGGAATCTTTATAAATAACAAATCCTTATTATTTGTATAATTAAACTGATTATAACAATTCTAAGAAAATATTAAATTATTAATTAAAAAAACGAAGGAGGGTGAAATAAAATGCGTTTTGCACATTTATCTGATAGTCATTTAGGTTCAAGACAATTTGGACTATTGGAACGTGAAACTGACTTTTATGATGTATTTGCTAGGAATATAGATAAAATAATAGAAAAAGATGTGGATTTTGTTATCCATAGTGGAGACTTATTTGATAATAACAGACCTTCTACAGAAGCATTGCTTGCATTTCAAAAGGCATTGCTCAGATTGAATGAGGCTAAAATCCCTATTTATGCTGTTGCAGGAAACCATGATTCAATCTTAAGGAAAGGAGCATTGCCTCCACAGGTTCTATTTAAAGACATAGGGCTTAAATTAATCAGTGATAATCATCCAATGTATACTGAAGGACCAGTATTAATCTGCGGAGTTCGTTATGTCCCTAGTTCACAAAGCAGAGCTTTAAAAAGTGCTTATGATCAATTATCCAAGATGGCAGACAAGTATCTTAAGTCAATTCTGGTTTCCCACCAAGGGATTGACAAATGGATGCATGAGGATACTCATGAAATAGAGTTATCACAAATGCCTAAAAACTTCGATTACTATGCAATGGGTCATGTTCATAATTATGTTGAAGAGGATTTCGGAAAAGGTAAATTGGTTTATCCAGGATCTATGGAAATATGGAGAACAAGCGAATCCAATGAGAATTTCAGAGAATTCGGTAAGGGATTCGTTGTAGTGGACTTAAGCTATGATAAGCCTCAAGTTGAAAGAGTGAAGATTGACCTTCCAAGAGAGTTCGTTAGGGCTGTTATTGATTACAATAAGTTTGAAGAAGGCCTCCGTGATGTTAAGGAAAAGATTCAATCAATGGATAATAAGCCTATGCTTGACTTGACCATAGCAGGTGGAGATTTTGACAGTGCAGATGTTTATGAAACAATCAAGGAATCCATAGGAGATAATGTATTGAATCTAAGGCCTAGCTTTAAGCCTGACAAGGTCTTGGAAGAGGAAAGGATTATAGATGAAAACAAGATATTGGACCCTAGAACATTGCTGCAAAAGAGAGTTAGGGAAAAATACGGCAAGGAAGAAGTAAATAAATTGTCCATTGACTTGCTGGACAATCTATCTGTTGGAAGAATAGATGATGCCAAATTCATTTCAGACAGATTCTATAGTCAACATTATTTTGATGAAGTGAAATCAAATGAATTGAATAACGATAAATTAGAGGAGTCAGATAGTTTAGACGATTATTTGGATAAGAATTTAGATGATTCAATTGAGGATTCCAAAAATGAAAAGTCTAAACAGATAAGTTTTGATGACTTTTAGGGTGATATGATGATATTTACAAGGTTAGAATTGAAAAACTTTAAATCACATGCAGACACTACATTGGATTTCAATCCTGGAATAAGCTTGATTGTAGGTGAAAACGGTGCAGGTAAGTCTTCTATTTTTGAAGCAATATCATTTGCATTATTCAAATCCTATACTACAAAATCCGTTAATGATTTGGTAAGATCCAATAAGAACACAGGTGATAAGATTCAAATGGTAGTGAAATTGTCATTTGTCTCAAATGGAACTGAGTATATGGTTGAAAGGACAATAACCCTTACAAAATCCGGTTCCAAACCTACTTCAAACCTATATAAAATTGTAGATGGAGAAGAGGAAATCTATGTTTCTGGAAATAAGGAAGTGGATAAGGAAATTGAAGTGATTTTAAGCATGGATTCTTCAACATTCTTAAATGCGATTCATATTAGGCAAGGTGAAATAGCTGAACTTATTGACAAGACACCTGCTAAACGTAAGAAGTTAATCGGTAAGCTGTTACGTCTTGAAGAATTGGAGAAGGCTTATGATAATCTTCCTAAAATCAGCGAGGACTATAAGACAAGAAAAGCTGTTTTAGAAGATAGGATACAGCCAGAGTCAGAGCTTAATTTTGAACTTAAAAAGGCAAAAGAAGAGCATTTCACTTTAAATGAAAAGAATAATGCTTTAAAGAAAGATTTTGAAGCCCTTAAAAATGACATTGAATTAAAGAATAAGGAAAAAGAAGAATTAGACAAACAGAAGAAAGAGTATGAAGCTCTCAATATGAAATTAATCCATGAAAATGAGAATTTAAATGGATTAAATAAGTTGAAAGAGGAGTTGTCTAATAAATATAATGAGATTTTAAGAAATGAAGATCAAATGAATCTCCTAAAGCCATATAGTGAAAAGCTTCCAGTCTATAAGGAATTTAAGGAGTCTCTCATTGATTTAAATAATTTTAAACAGGATGAAAAAAACAATAAGGAAATTATCACTAAGATTGAAGGGTATAAGTCAATTATAGAATCTGAAAAGGAGAATCATGAAAGATTTGTATCTCTTGAAGGTGAAACCAAGGCTTTAAACAACAAGAAAGTGGAATTGTCTGCTGAACTCAAACGTTTAGATGAATTGGAAAAGGAGAAAAACACATTAATCCAGGATATTGATCAATACAACAATGACTTGGAAACTTTCTACAATGATGCAAAAACAGTTTTATCTGAGTTTGAAGAGGAAATCAATCCAATCAAGACCAATGATGACTTGAATAGTTTGGAAAGTCTTGTTGAAACTCTTAGAACCAATCTCAAAAAGGAAATAGATGAGATTGAAGAGGAATTAAAGAAATTGAATAAGGAATCAATAAGCTTAAATCAGGAAATCAAGTCATTGGAAGAACCATTGTCTGACATTAAGAAAGTTGATAATAAATGTCCTGTTTGCCAATCAGATATTAGTGAAGATAAGAAAAATGAACTCATTCATATGTATGAGGAAACTATCAATACTAATAATAAAAAGATTGGTGAAAATAATGAGATTATCACTAAATTAAACAAGGACAAATCATTAAAAGATGCTAATTTATTAAAGCTCGATTCAATTAAAACAAAGATATATCAGAACAAACATATTGTTGGAGATTTGGACAAGTTTACAAGAAGTTTGGAAACTGTAAATTCAAAAATCAATGAACTTCAAGGCAAAAAGAATGAACTTGAAGAATTGGATAGGATAATTGAATCCAAGAATAATGAATTCAAAGAGCTTGAATCTCATGATAAAAAGTATTCTGAAGCAAATACTCTTCTTAAATCTTCTCCAGATGAATCCAAAATCAAGGATGAATTATATACCATTGCAGGTAAAATCAATCTGGAAGAAGAGAAACTTAAAGCTTATATCACTGCCGATTCCAATCTTTCATTGGATATGAGTTTTGAAACTTTGGATGAATTGATAAAAGACTTATCTGAAAAGGATACAAGATATCATGTTCTATT
>JAEEWY010000091.1 GCA_016291275.1 Methanobrevibacter sp.
AATAAATGTATGATAACTATGATGAAGAAGTAAATCAATATATTGATGAACATGATATAGATATAAATTCAAATAAAAGAAATTTTGATTATGAAATTCAAAATGAATATGTTGATTATGAAAAATTTAATCTTCCTTTAACTATGGAGTCTAAAAATTCAGATTTAAATAAATTAAATAATGAATATAATACATTTGAATTTTCTCTTTATCAAGATTTAGAAGATAAATGGTTAGAAATTGAAAAAAAGAAGAAATCTTTAGGGGAATTGTTACTCCTCAACCGTACTGGTATGAGAATCATTTCCATCAGACGTGGAGATTCCTGGATTTACGGTCCTGACAAAAACACAGTTATCCTTGCAGGAGACGTTTTGATTGCTAAAGGATCCGAAACAGGAACTGAAATCATTGAAAAGTTAGCGGATGGAGAAATGCAATTAGAGGATTTAGGAAACATTGAAGAATTTATTGATGATGATTAATTTAACTATTTAGTTATTTTTGTATTTAGAGTTTATATGAATTTGATTTCAATTAAATTATTTATTTAATATGTATGGATGTGACACTATGATGATAGGAGGTGAACCAGTTGAAAAGTCTAATGAAGATGGTACGTCAATTTGGGGAATCTCTCATCACATTGGTTGTTAGCATTATTCTATTTTTATTCAATGCTGTAAAGTTCATCGTTTCACTTCCAGCACGTTTTGTAAGCTATATAAGAGAATTTTTAGCTGACACTGATTCTGTTTTAAAGGAAAGCCTTATCGCCCTTTCCATTTGTGCTGTAGGTGACTTGTGTGCAGGTATCATTTTAGGAAACATGGAATTCTTCCTAAAGACCTATCCTGGCCTTATGGTAATCATTCCTGGAGCTATTGGAATGAGAGGAAACATCTTCGGTTCCTTCGGTTCAAGATTAAGCACTCACCTCCACATTGGTACAATATCTCCAGAGTTTAAAAGGTCAGATCTTTTGGATGAAAACATTACAGCTTCAATTATCTTGACTATGGCTCTTTCGGTCTTGCTTGGTGCTATTGCAAAGGTAATCTGCATAATATTCAATTTCCCAAGCATAAGCCTTTTTGACTTTGTATTGATTTCATTCATTGCAGGATTGATATCAACCATAATCATGCTTCCAATTACAATGTTCATTTCACTTAAGAGTTTTGAAGGGGGTTGGGACCCAGATAACATCACAACACCTTTCATTGCAGCTGTAGGAGACTTCTTCACCTTGCCTGCAATCATTTTAAGTGTCTTGATTGTAAATCTAATAGGTTTCGATCCAATAGTCAAGATGGTCTTGTTTGCAATCATAATCTTGATTACACTTGTATCCTTGATTTCAGGATACACTGCAGACAATGAAGTAAGGCATATCGTTAGGCAATCCACTCCAGTCCTGTTCTTCTGTTCCATATTGGGAACCGTTGCAGGTGGAATATTGAACAACTCACTTAGCACACTCCTTAAGAACCAGACATTGTTGACCTTGGTTCCATTGTTCTCTGGTGAAAGTGGCGGTTTGGTAAGCATCTTAGGTGCAAGATTGTCTTCAGGTCTTCACTCCGGTTTAATCGATCCGGTATTGAGACCTAAAAAGCACACTATGGAAAACTTCATAGCTATTGTGACATTGGCTGTAGTGATGTATCCTTTGATTGGATTCTTGGCTGAATCATCTACAATAGCTTTCAATAACATTGGTGTAGGATACCTTCAATCAATATTGATAAGCCTGCTTGCAGGTATGATTTTGATTTTAATCATGTTGCTTGTAGTCTTCTATATCTCTACCATTTCATATAGAAGGGGCCTTGATCCGGATAATATTGTTATTCCGCTTTCTACAAGCCTAACAGATTCAATATCCACATTGATTTTAATTGTAGTGTCTTTAGGTCTTTTAAGCTTGATTTAGTTATATTAAAAATGTGGTATTTTTAGGTCTTTTAAATTAGTTTCGTTAGGTTAAAAAAAGATTTTGAATAGAAAGACCTATACTTTTTTTATTTTATTTTTTATTCCAGGACTTTTCCATTTCACTTTTAAAGAACTTATAGACATTTTCAGAACCGAATATTTCATCTTCCAATGACCATTCGCTTGGATATAGAATAAATGGATATTGCTGGTTTCCTCCAGCTCCTCCATGACTGCCGATTAATTCCTCAAAGGCGTAAACTTCATCATTGTCGATATCATACGCACTGTTTACTAAAATGTCTGGAACATGTGCGAATTCATCTGTTCTCTTTAGCTTTTTGATGGTGTTTTTTCCAAAGCTGTCAAGGAAATGGTTACCGTAATACTCTTCAGTGTCGAGGTAAAGCACATCATCATTTGACAATACTATTGTATCATATATATCTGATTTCACCATAACGAATCCTATGCCTTCATGATGAGCTAATCCATTTAAGAGTCCAGGAAATGCATCTTCAATCTGCTCATATGTCATTCTATCGGACCAGTCTGTAAAATAAATCAATCCCAAGTTTCCGGAAGCAAGGACTATTGTTTGAGCGGTTTCCTCACTCACTTTTGTCTTGCTTGAAAATTGAATATTCAAGTTCAAGTCAGTTGAAATGTTATTCAGCCTTTTGCTGAATGGCTCATCACTGTTTAGGAAACTTCTTTCGCTTTTCAGTTTATTGAAGTACTCCAATGTTGAAGAGTTGCTTTTTATCTCATTGAACTTTTCACGTGGGCTTATTTCAAAGTCGAGCCTGGAATCTATTCTTTCCTTTGTATTATCAATTCTTGTGTCTATTTTTTCTTTTGTGTTGTCTATTTTTTCTTTGGTATTGTCTAAGGACCTTTCAATCCTTCTATCAACCTTTTCAAGATTTTCTTCAACATATGGCTTTAGAGAGTATTTTTCCCTGAAGTGGTCATCATTTGAGTGAAGTATACTGTGAACTGTAATGTCATCAGGCAATAGCTCCTTTACCAAATCATTCAAGCTTTCACCATATTTTTCCTTGAATGTGAATCCATTGGATTGGCCGTGATCGGAGAGAACAATGAATTTGTAGTCTCTTGCTGATTTTTCATTTGCATTTTCCAAACGCTTGAATTGCCTGTCTATTTGCCTAAGTGCATAAAATGAATCGTAATCCTCAACTCCTGAATGGTGAGCTATTTCATCATAGCCCATATATGTTGCATAAATCACATTGTGGTTTCCTGCAAGGATATCCCCAATTAAGGTAAGTGTTGTAGCTTCTCTCATGGCCACATTTGCACCTGCCCGTGCCACATAGTATGCAAATCCTCTCCACTTCAATCTAGGCTGTATGTTCTTGAACAAATGTCTCATCCTTGATGCAAATTCCATAATAATGTCATATATGAAGAGTATCAGGATTCTTGTGATTGCATAAGGCTTTGAGTATAGGTAATACCAGCTTCTTGACTTGATTGCTTTGGAAATTGCTAATTTGCTGAAAGTCAATATGTGGTCTGTTGCATCCCCTGAAAAGAGATTGCTTCTGCTTGCTCCATTGTTTGAAAGCAGGCCTTTTCCATTTGATATTCTCTTTTCAATGAGTTCAGAGTTAGTCCTTCCGTTAGAGGATATTATGCGATTGTCCTTTTCCTTTTCGACCCAACGGAATGCTGGAATGTTATTGTTGTTTCCATGAAGTATCCCTGCCTGTGATGAGGATGTCTGGCTTGACAAGTCTGTTTCCCATTTTACAAGCTTATGGCTTCCATCGGATATCCATTTTGACAATGTAGGCATATCTCCATTTTCCAACGCCTTTTCTAATGTATGATGGGAAAGGCCATCTATTTCCAGAAATATGAACCCTTCTTTCTCATTAGATTCAGAGTAGATGGCCTTCATTTCCTTTTCCAAGATGTTGTGGTAATAGCTATCGTCATCATCAATGTTCAATACAAGTGAAACAAGAGATGATATGAGTCCAATCAGAAGAGGAACGGAAAACAATGCTATTCCACTGATAAAAACTCCAGGAATTAATAGGCTTATGAAGTAAAGGAGTATTCCGTCGATAAGGAATGTTCCGAATCCAAGTGTAACCACAATGAATCTCAGTGAAAAATAGCTTAAAAGAGGCCATAATATGGCGTTTACTAAAGAAAGGAGTATTATGACTAGGAATGCGGTTCTAAAATTTGGTATTGATATTCCTCCAAGTGTTTTAGTTATGATGAAGAATATGCTTACCTCTAGAATCAAGTAAACGATAAAATAAATGATTTTCTTTATCTCTTCTCTTATTGTGCTAGTCATAATTGATGCCTGTTTAAATTTTTATAGAAAGTTATGTTACTATCCTATTATATGATTTTTATTTTATTAAATATTTTTATAGTTTAATTGATTAAGTATATTAATCATTCTTTTTATAATAGTAATAGGAAGTTTTATATTGTTTAAAAGATTGTATCAAATGTTTTACAGAAATAATAATTCATTCAAAATATAATAAAATGTTCATAGCATATAATATTTTGGTATACCTAAATATTTATATAATTTAAAATATAAATCATATGCTATCTATATTCAATTTGATAATAATCATCTTGCTTAATTATTTTTTTAGAGGGTTGACATGTCAACAATGATAGAATTCGAAAACGTATCCAGAATCTACAAAAGCGGAGACCATGAATTGAAGGCATTGGATAATTTAAGCCTTAAAATCGATAAAGGGGAATTCGTTGTAATTTTAGGACCATCCGGTGCAGGAAAATCCACCTTATTGAATTTGCTCGGTGGTTTGGACACTGCTACAAGTGGAAAGATAATAGTTGATGGGCAGAATATTGTAGATTTCAATGATGATGAGCTTACAAAGTATAGGGCTAAAAGCGTTGGATTCATATTCCAGTTTTATAACCTGATTCCAAACTTGACTGCAAAGGAAAACGTTGAATTGATGAAGGATATCACAGATGTGGATGTCAATGGTGATGAGATTCTTGAATCCGTAGGCCTTACAGGCCATGGAAACCAATTCCCAGCTCAACTTTCAGGTGGTGAACAGCAAAGGGTCTCAATTGCAAGGGCTTTGGCAAAGGAGCCTGCAATGCTCTTATGTGATGAGCCGACTGGAGCTCTTGATTCAAATACAGGTGTATTGATTCTTTCATTGCTTCAAAACAAGTGCCATGAAAAGGACACAACTGTAGTTATTGTAACCCACAACTCAAAGCTTGCTGATGCAGCTGACAAGTTGATTAGAATCAAAAACGGAAAGATTGAAAGTGTTACTGTCAATGAAAATCCTTTAGATGTTAATTTGATTGAATGGTAAGTAATTCTTTCTTTTTAAAAGTGATAATATAATTTGATTGAATGGTAGGGATGCCTTTCTTTTTAAAGTGATAATATAATTTGATTGAATGGTAGGGATGCCTTTCTTTTTAAAAGTGATAATATGAAAATGCTATTTAGGAAAATGCTACGTGATTTCAAGGATCATAAGGCCCAATTTCTCTCTATTTTTTTAATGGCTCTTATAGGAGTCTTTGCATTTACAGGAATCAGCGGTGAAGCTGTAGGATTGGTAGAGGTATCAAGCAGCTATTATGAAGACACCAACCTTGCTGATGGCTGGATTTATGGAGAGGAAATCGCTGATGATGTGTTTTCCGATATAAAGTCCATGGATGAAATCAAGGATGCCCAAAGGGAGATGGTAGTCGATACGGTTGCCAATTACTCTTCAGACCCTGACATCACTCTACATATTGTAGAGGGAAAGCAAAACATCTCTAAATTCTATCTTTTCAAAGGGCAAGACTTCAATCCAAATGATGAGGAAGGAATCTGGATTGACAAAAGGTTTGCAGATGGCCGTAATCTGGATATTGGAGATAAGATCACCTTAAAGTTCGAGGGAAATAAAGTCTCTAAAACAGTTAGGGGCATAATGTATTCACCGGAATATGTCTATTATATACAAGAAGGCAGTTTGCTTCCAGACTTCTCTCAAGTGGGCTTTGCATACATGCCATCTAAAGGTGCTGATTTTGACATCGAGTACAATGCAATAGCTCTTGATGCATACGACGACTTGGATGAGAAGGATTTCAAGTCTGCATTGGAAGAGAA
>JAEEWY010000092.1 GCA_016291275.1 Methanobrevibacter sp.
TCTGTAAAAATATAAAAAATATTTTAAAAATAAAAATTTAAAAAATTTTAAAAAAAGTAAAACAGTATTTTTTAATAAAAATAAGAAATAGTTAAAAGTAGTAAAAATTGTTAAAAAGTAATCTCTGCATTGAAGAATAAAAATAGAAAAATAATTTGATTTAAAGAGATTTATAAGAATAAATCCTCTTCAATATCATATTTTTCTAAAATTTCAAGAATTTCCTTCATTTCATCGTTTGAAGGAGCATTTCTTTCTTTTGCGAAAATTAATCTTAAGTCAGCCATGTCTCTTGGCACAATGTCTGCTATACGAACAGCTTGCTTGTGGTCGACATAAGCTTCAAGTTCTTCGATTAATTTTTCAGTATCTTCAAGGGAAAGTTTATTTAGATTAGTTACATGAGCTAAAGTTAAATTTTGTTCATAACTAAGTTCATGTTTTTCTGAAAACTCTTCAAGAATTTCTTTCACTTTAGCTGCAGGTATTGGTTCTGTTTCTAATGTTTTTTTCCCAATCATTGTACTCACTCTTGTAATTTTAAGTGTTCTGGAGTAACGATTAATTCTTTTGCTTTATTACCATCTTTTAATGCAAGTATGTAAGCTTTACCTTTTTTGTCCACTACTTTAGCGGTTTTTCCATGGAATCTGGAATGAGGTTGGCCTTTTTGGATACTTGGGTCGATGATAATGTGTACCATATCACCATTTTCGAATTGTTGAATTCTTCTGGTAATTGGATTTGCACGACCAGGTCTTACTCTTTTGGTCAATTTTTTTCTACTTCTACTTTTAAATCCTCTGGATCTTTGCATTTTTATACCTCTTTAATATTTAATTAATTGTGTAGTAAAAATATAAAACCCATCATTTTATATCTTTTTAAATAGCTAGTAGCCCAGGTATGATATTTAAGTTGAATACCATAGCATAAGCCCTTCGGTTTAGCTATTCATTGTAAAAGCCAATATATAAGTCTTATTTAGACTTAGCCCTAACCGTAGGTTTAATTGATTAGAACATATCTAAATTTTATATATTGAAAGAAAAAAATATCAAAAATATTATAAAATATCATAAAATTTTAGTGACTGGATTTCAGCAATAATCCAATCTTCTATTTTTGATAGTAATAAACTATATATTTTAAGATATTAATAAAGTTTATGTTTTTTAAGGATTTGTGAAATATTTAAAAAAAGTTGTTTTGAAGCAAAATCTCATTTTATTTGATTCCAACTTCAATCACATCCAATTCTGCACAGATTGCCTGTGTGCCAAGGACTTCAGTCACACTAGGGTTTGATCTTCCCTCATCACTTGAGATAAGTTCCTTGATATACAATCCACCTTCTGTCTTAATGATCATTTCAAAGGTTTTTGAATCAATGAGCTTGGCTTCAATGTTTTTCACTTCCTTTTCCCTAATCTTATCTGCTCTTCTATGGGATACTCTTATTGGAGTTCTTTGCTGGATTATATGAAGTGATTGAAGCTTTTCCAAGTCCTCTTCTTTTATGTCATCTTCACATTTGACCAATGCTCTGTAAACCTTATAGGTGTCTGGTGAGGATACTTTGATTTCAGCTTTTCTTTTCCTTTCTGTAAACTTAAGGTTCAAGTATTCAGTTTTCCCTTTAGCTACTTCAGCAACCTCTTCAGCTATTTCTTCAAGGTCTATTTTTCTAACCTTAGGCTCCTTGATTTCAAGCACAAATGGTCTGCCGGTACCTAGCATCCTAACGTCAATGTCTTCCCTTCCAGCACCATGGAACTTAGCTTCGTATCCATTGGTGTGCTTTAAGACAGTTTCAGATAATAGTTCCTCTACAGATTCTGGGTATTGCTTTCCTGTGAAATTGCACTCCTCACAGCCTCTTCCTTTACATTTAGTGCATGGCCATTTGGTTTGAGGGATGCCTCTAACAAGCTTTCTGTATCTTCCTTCAATAAAAATAGGATTGATTTGAAGTCTGACTTTCACTGGATTTTCAATGTCTTCCTTTAGGATTCTTCTAAAATCAGCCATTACAAGAACATCCTCTCCATCGAAATCAACATTCTGCTCGAGATTCGCTTCAAGCAATTTGCCGATTTCCCTGTTGACTTCCTTTTTTATTATCTCAACATCAAAATCAAGTTCATCGCTGATTTCCTGGTCCTTTTCAACTATTTCCTTAGGCAATTTGCAGCCAACAACAAAGGTGTCAAATTCAACTTTCAAGAGATCTATCTTTTCATTTACCAAATCAAGAACATCATTTTCAATATAATTGAAGATATTGTGGCATATTTCACATTCTCCATCGTAAGCTTCCAAATTTAGGGATTCTCTAATTTTAATCCCTCTATCTTCATTGCCATTTCCTTCTACGCAATCTGAAAACTTACGTCCAAGGCAATGATTGCAGATATTTCCATTTGCATAATTGATTAATTCTTCAGCCTTATTAAGTATTTCCTGATTCATTAAAATCTCTCTTTAAAAAAATGAATATAAAAAATAAAAGTAGTTTAGTTTGGTTTTTGGAATGTTTATTTCATGAATTGGCCCATGATTCTATTCATGGCTCCTCCACCCATTCCTCTACGTCCAATACCCTTCATAGCTTTTTTAGTATTGTTATAGTATCTTAATAATTCCTTTACGCTGTTCTCGTCTACACCGGAACCTCTTGCGATTCTTGTAATACGAGAAGTCTTGATTATTTTAGGGTTGAGCATTTCCTCTTCAGTCATGGAAGACATGATGATCTTGAACTCATTGATCTTATCTTCAGTCATTTGGCTTGCCTCTTTAGGGATTTTGCCTCCTAAACCTGGAATCATGTTCATGACCTGTTGCATAGGCCCCATGCTGTTCATCATTTCAAACTGGTTTTGCATGTCCATAAGTGTGAACTTTCCGCTAAGCATGTTGTTCATGGTTTTGGTAGCGATGTCTTCATCGATAACCTCTTCAGCCTTTTCGATAAGGCTTCTTATGTCTCCCATACCTAATAATCTTGAAATGAACCTTTCAGGGTCAAATGCTTCAAATTCATCGATTCTTTCACCAGTACCAATGAACTTGATTGGTGCGCCGGTTTCAGCTACTGCAGAGAGAGCTCCTCCCCCTTTAGCAGTACCATCTAATTTTGAAATGATTATTGAACCGATATCGGTTGCTTGTGAAAATGCTTTAGCTTGCTCTCCTGCCTGTTGACCTATTGTACCGTCAATAACGAGAATGGATTCATCAGGTTCAATGATCTTATCCAACTTGTTCATTTCCTCAATTAAATCCTCTTCGTTCTTATGCCTACCTGCAGTATCGAAAATAATGATCTTTTGATTCTTAAACTGTTTTAAACCTTTTTCTGCAAGGTCCAATGCATCCTTGTTTTCAGGGTCTCCGTAAAGTTGGATTTGCAAGTCTTCAGTCAATTGCCTTAACTGCTCATATGCTGCAGGTCTCCATGTGTCTGTACATACAACTGCTGGAGAGAAACCTTTTCTTTGCAAGTATTTACATAATTTACCGATGGTGGTGGTTTTACCACTACCTTGCAATCCTAAGAACAATATTTTGAATGGCTTTTTATTGATTTCAAGTTCTTTAGCTTCACTACCGAGCAAATTAACCATTTCTTCATAGATAATTGTGATTACATGTTCCCTTGGGGTAATTCCTTTTGGTGGCTCTTCATTAAGTGCACGGTCTTCGATTGTTTTGGATAATTTTAATACAAGCTGGATGTTTACGTCTGATTGGATTAAAGCTCTTTGAATGTCTTTGACTACTTCCTTTACAACCTTTTTGTCAATAACACTCATTCCAGCCAATTTTTTCATGGTGTTTGTAAGGTTTTCTCCTAAATTTCCTAACATTGACATAATATCTCTCCGATATTTTTCATAATGGATTAATGATTATTGTTTTAGTAATTTTATTTTTTCATTATTTTATTTTATTTTTTTATTTTTAATTTTAATTTCAGTTAATTTTTCTAAAAATGCTATTTTTTGTTTCAGCATTCTAAAACAAATAAATAGTTTATCTTATTAACTTTAATGTATAAATTAATATTATATAAAAGTTTATTTATCTTTTATTATAAAATTATTGATATAGATACATAAATTTGATTTTAAGTTTTTTATTTTTTATCATTAATTTAAAATTTGAATTGAATGTTATGTCAAGATAAATATTATTGTAGTTGAGGGTTAAAAAATGCTTGAAAAATTAGTAGAATCATTAAGAAAAGCACCAGTTGTTAAGAAAGGAGAGTATGATTATTTCGTTCACGGTATCAGTGACGGAGTGCCTGCAATGGACCCAGCAGTTTTAAAGGAAATTGCTAAAGTGATAGATGAAATTTTAGATTTGTCTAAAATTGATAAGATTGTAGGTGTTGAAGCAATGGGTATTCACATTGCAACTGCATTATCTTTAGAAACCGGCATTCCATTCATCGTTATTCGTAAAAGACAATACGGATTGCCTGGAGAACATGAAATCGTCAAATCAACTGGTTATGCAACTTCCAAATTATACATCAATGACTTGAATGAAGGAGACAATATCCTTTTAGTGGATGATGTAGTAAGTACAGGAGGAACTCTTACTGCTGTAATCAATGAATTGAAAGCAATTGGTGTAAACTTAGTTGACACTGTTGTTGTTGTAGAAAAAGGTGAAGGTAAAGGTGTTGTTGAAGAGGCTACCGGTGAAGACATCAAGACTCTTGTAAAATTGGATGTTGTTGATGGAAAAGTTGTAGCTGATTCATTGTTATAATTTCCTCTTCTTTTTTTAATTTTTTATTTTTTTTAAATTTTTTAAAGTCTATATTAAGCTAATCTATATGGTTTAGTCTACTTGATGGATTTTAATATTTTATTTTTTTAAATTATTTTGATTTTAGTTGATAAAATGGCATTATATGATATGGAGCTTAAAAGGGTTATAAAGAAAATAAACTCTTTGAATGTTAGGAATGTAGGATTGCAGTTTCCAGAAGGACTTAAGATGCAGGCTGTAGCTCTTGCAAGGGAAATCGAAAAGCAAACTGAAGCTACTGTAATTGTGTCCGCAGATCCTTGCTTTGGGGCCTGTGACGTTTCAGACAGAAAGATGAATGGAATAGTGGATTTCATTGTTCATTATGGACATACTCCTCTTCCGCTCAGATACAGCATTCCTACAATGTTTATAGAAGCTAAAGCCAATGTTAAAATCAAGGATTACCTTGAAGATGCATTGGAACAATTGGAGGGTTATTCCAAGATAGCTATTGCAACAACTGCACAGCACTTGCATTTGCTTGATGAGATAGTGGACTTTTTAGAGGATAACGGCAAGGAAGTTGTTATTGGCTCTTCAAGAAGCACAAGAAAAGGTCAGGTTTTAGGTTGCAATTTCGCTTCAGTCAAGAACTTGGGAGCAGATGTTTACCTATTCATTGGCAGTGGCAATTTCCATCCTTTAGGAATCTATTTATTTACAAAAGCTCCAGTTTTAGCTATTGATCCTTATAGCGGAGACATCCGTGAAATGAGTGCCTATGCAGACAGGATATTGAGAATAAGATTTGCAAGAATAGTGAAGGCACGGGAAGTTACAAAATGGGGAATTATAGTTTCCTCAAAGGAAGGCCAATACAGGATGAAATTGGCTAAAGAAATCAAGAAACTTCTTGAGGATGAGGGAATGGAGGCTTACATTCTTCTCATGGACCATGTAAATCCTGATGTTTTGCTTCCATATATGGAACTTGAAGGATTTGTTGTAACTGCATGCCCTAGAATAGCTATTGATGATTCCCAAATGTATAAAAAGCCAGTTATAACTCCTAAAGAGTTAGAGATTGTCTTAAACAAAAGGGAATGGGAAAAATATCAACTTGATGAGATATTGTTTGAAGATAGATATTACCAATAAGTTGGGATTTAATTCCATTTTTCATTCTATCATTCTTTCATTTTTTTATTTTTATTATTCTTCATTATTCCATATTTTAAAAACTGTTTAAATTTGTTCTATAATTTCAAAACTATTTCTAAA
>JAEEWY010000093.1 GCA_016291275.1 Methanobrevibacter sp.
AAGTTAATAAAATAAAAACAATTAAAAAAAAAAAAGAAAGAAAGAGTGGATACTCACAAGTAGTGAAAAAGTTTTGGTCAAGGTTCTACAGACTGAAGTCTGTGAAGCTTGAACTATAACTGGATTACATTCTGTTGGACTTCATCATTGTCCTTTCCTTCATAGAGGATTTCAGCTAATTTTAACAATTTTTCTTGTCCTTTAACCTCATCCTTGAATAAAGGAACTTGAGCAACAACTTGATCTGAGAACTTTTGATCAATTAATGCGAGACGTTTTTGCTGCAACATGTATCTTGAATGACAGAAGTCACAATCTGAAATGTCTGGCATGACCTGATTTACAATGATACTGTCAGTTGTAATGTCATATTTATTCAAAGCCTCAATAGCTCTTTCTGATTCATAAATGGACATTTCCTCTGGAATTACAACCATCTTAAATGTGGTTCTATCAGGGTCAGAGAGCACTGCTTTAGCCTGATCGATTTGCTTTTTGGTCTCTTCCAATTCCTTGCTAGACCCTATGTCATCTGCAGCATCCATAAATGGAATGATGTTCTTCAATGCATTTGCTGCAGTGCCTAATTTTGCTTTCGCTTTCATAAGTTTTCCTACCCAAGAGTCCATGATCTCTGGGAATGAAAGCAATCTCAATGTGTGGCCGGTTGGTGCAGTGTCGAACACTACAACATCATACTCATTGGAAGTCATCACAGATAAAAACACTTCAAATGCAGCTGCCTCATCAGCACCTGGAGATGCTGAAGCCAAATCCATTTGCTCACCTAAAAAGTCAAGACCCATCAATTGTTCAGGGCTTGCTACAGACTTTTGGCTTTCCAATGCTCTTTGCTTTTCTTCCATTGCCTTATCCGGATCGATTTCAACTGCATAGAGGTTCTCATTGATTTGAACAGGATAATGTCCAATGGTTACCTCAAGTGAATCAGATAATGAATGAGCAGGATCGGTTGATACGATTAATGTTTTCTTTCCTTGATTTGCTAACCACAATGCAGTAGCTGAAGAGATTGAAGTTTTTCCAACTCCCCCTTTTCCACCTACAAATATGAAAGTGGTTTCGCCTTGCTTGAATTTGAAAATATCTTTAAATGCCATATAATCCCTCCTAAGGATTTTATTATATGATAATTTTTATTCTAATTTTTAATCTAAAATCTTTACTAAAAAGTTTTAGTAACAATAAGTTATTTTATTCTTCTTACATATAAAGTTTATCTTTTTTTAAAAAAATTCTCTTAAAATAAGCCATGACATAAAACAAAAAACTAATTTTTTAATTAAATTGCAATAATTTAGATGAAAATTTTATATTTAATAAAAATAATAAATATAAATTAATATGATTTATTAATTTTTACTAATTATTAAATTATAATTAACAATTATCTTATTATCAAAAACTAAAATGGTGATTTAGTGACTAATAACGAAATTGAAAAGAAATGGCAAAAAATCTGGAGAGAGAACAAGCTATTTCAATCAGACCCTAATGAAAAAGAAAAATTATTCATAACAGTGGCTTATCCATACCCAAGTGGGGCTATGCATATCGGTCACGGTAGAACCTATACCGTACCTGATGTATTTGCAAGATTCAAAAGGATGGAAGGCTACAATGTATTATTCCCTATGGCATGGCACGTAACCGGTGCACCTGTTATAGGTATTGCAGACAGAATCAAAAGAAAAGATCCATGGACCCTCGACTTATACGAAAGAGTTCACAAGGTCCCTCATGACACCCTTCCAAAATTGGAAGACCCAATAAACATTGTAAAATATTTCAGTAACGAATACCACACCGTAATGGACGATATGGGTTATTCCATCGACTGGAGAAGGGAATTCAGAACTATCGATCCAACTTATCAGAAATTCATCACCTGGCAAGCTAAAAAGCTTAAATCCTTAGGTTTAATCAAGCAAGGTGAACACCCTGTAAAATACTGTCCTCACGATGAGAACCCTGTAGGGGACCACGACTTGCTTGAAGGTGAAGGTGTAGGGGTAAACGAATTGACCTTAATCAAGTTTGAAGTTGAACCTGGACAATACATCGTACCTGCAACCTTCAGACCTGAAACCATCTTCGCTGCAACCAACGTATGGTTAAACCCAGAAGTTCACTACATTGAAGTTGAAGTGAAATCCGGCGTTAATGCAGGTGAAAAATGGATCATAAGTGATGAAGCTTTCCTAAACCTTTCCAACCAGCATGACTTGGAGATTGTTGGAGACATTGACCCTAAACCATTAATCGGAAAATACGTTAAAAACCCTCTTAATGGAGAACCATTACCAATCTTCCCTGCAAGCTTTGTTGACCCTGAATACGGTTCAGGAACAGTATTCTCTGTACCTGCTCACGCACCTGCAGACTATATCGCACTTAGAGACTTGAAGGAAAATGAAGACTTGATCAAAGAGTTTGATATAGCTGATGAAGTTGCTAAAGCAAACCCTATCAATGTTGTAACTGTAAAAGGATATGGTGAATTCCCTGCTGTGGAAGTCGTTGAAAGAATGGGAATCGAAAACCAAAACGACCCTAAAGTGCAAGATGCAACTGATGAATTGTACAAGGCAGAGCACAGCAAAGGATACATCAGCGACCATATTGAAAAATACGCAGGAAAAAGAGTCGCATATATCAGAGATGAAATCAAGGCTGACATGATTGAGGAAGGCAGTGCAGACATCATGTATGACTTTGCAGAAAGACCTGTAATCTGCAGATGCGGTAACAAATGTGTAGTCAAGATTATGGATGACCAATGGTTCATCAGATATGGTGATGAGGAATGGACTGAAAAGACCCAAAAGCTACTTGCTCAAGAAACCATCATTCCTGGAGAAATCCGCTCCAACTTTGAATACTACCTTAACTGGCTAGACGATTGGGCATGTTCCAGAAGAGTAGGTCTTGGAACCAGAGTTCCATGGGATGACCAATGGTTAATCGAGCCTTTATCAGACTCAACAATGTATATGTCCTACTATTCAATAGCTAAATACCTTAAGGACATGGACCCTGAAGACTTGAATGAAGCATTCTTTGAAAAGGTCTTCTTAGGAGTGGACAGCGATGAAATCACTGTTGCACCTGAAATCATCGATGAGATTCAAGCTGAATTCAATTACTGGTACCCATTGGATTGGAGATTATCTGCAAAGGACCTTGTAGGTAACCACTTAAGCTTCTTGATGTTTACCCATGCAGCCATTTACCCTGAAGAAAAATGGCCAAAAGGAACTGTTGTATTCGGTATGGGACTTCTTGAAGGAAACAAGATGTCCTCATCAAAAGGTAATGTAATTCTCCTTGCAGATGCAATTGAGGAATACAGTGCAGATGTAGTAAGACTCTTCCTTATGGCATCAGCTGAACCATGGCAAGACTTCGATTGGAGAGAGAAAGAGGTTAGAGGAACCCAAAGAAGACTCGAATGGTTTAGAGAATTTGCACAAAAAGTTGAAGACATCAAAGGTGAAAAGTTAGACCTTTCCAATATTGAAGAAGTTGCTCTTGAACGCAGCATTGACAAATGGATGATCAGCCAATTGAATGTGCATATCAAGGCTGCAACAGAAGCGCTTGAAGTTTTCCAAACCAGACAAGCATTGCAACATGCATTGTTCTTGCTTAAAAAAGACTTAGACCATTACATGTACAGAGTCAAAGACCTTGTTGACAAGAAAGACCCTGCTGTAATCTATGTGCTTTCAACTGTATTAAGCAATTGGATCAGATTACTTGCTCCATTTACTCCACACACTTCTGAAGAGCTTTGGAGTAAATTCGGCGGAGAAGGATTCGTTTCCTTTGCTAAATGGCCTGAATATGATGAAGAACTCATCAGCGAAGAGATTGAAAGATCCGAATCCCTTGTCCAAAACATCGTTAAGGACATTAACGAAATCAAGAACATTGTTGACACCGACCCGGAAAAAATACACCTTTACTTAGCTCCGGATTGGAAATGGGAATTATACAAAATAGCTGATGAAGTCGGTAAACCTGACATCGGCCAAATTATGGGAAGAGCAATCGGTCAAAACATCTATGATAACAAAAAGGAAATAGCAAATGTTGCTAAGAAGATATCAAAAGAAATGACCAAAACAAGATACATCGGTAAGATTGATGAAGCTACCATCTTAAATGATGCAAAAGACTTCATTGAAGCTGAAGTTGAATCAGAAGTAATCATCCATACTGATGACAGCTACGACCCACAAAACAAGGCAAGAAATGCAATGCCTTATAAACCAGCTATTTTCATGGAATAACTCCAAGCTTCACAGACTTCAGTCTGTAGAACCTTGACCAAAACTTTTTCCAGTTTGGTTAGGAAATGAAAATAGATAAAAAAATAGATAAATAAAAATAAATATTTAATAGCTATTTTAAATAGCTATTCTTCTTTTCTTTTTTTAAAAAAAATAATAAATTATATACTCGCTATCACTCTTTTTTACTGTTTTACAACAATACAGAATCAATAGCTTCTTTACAGATTCTTAAAGACTCTTCAAGCTCTTCTTTTGTAATGACCAAAGGCGGATTAAAGTACATTACATTTCCTAAAGGCCTAAGCATCAATCCTTGTTTCAATGCTTCCCTATATATTTTATAGCCTATTCTTTCTGATGAATCAAATCCTTTTTTAGAATCCTTATCCTCAACGAGTTCAATTGCATTGATGAGTCCCATCTGTCTGATTTCACCTACATTTGGATGGCTATCGAATATTTCATGGAAACGGTTGTTAAGCCAAATTGCTTTCTCATTTGCTTCATCCAATATATTGTCCCTTTCCATAATCTTCAATGTTGCATTTGCAACACTTGCAGCAAGAGGGTTTCCAGCATAAGTGTGGCTATGCATAAATGCCACATTATCCTCATAATCACCATAAAATCCATTATAGATCTCATCAGTGCTTACACAAACTGCCATTGCCATATAACCGTTTGTAAGCCCTTTGGAAATGCACATTATATCTGGGCTTATTCCTGCATGGTCCACTGCAAACATCTTACCTGTTCTTCCAAAACCGGTAGCTATCTCATCTGCAATCAAGAGAACATCATACAAGTCACAAAGCTCCCTAAGCTTCTTGAGATACAATGGAGGATAGATCTTCATTCCTGCACTGCCTTGAATCAATGGCTCGATTATCATGGCACAGGTTTCATGGCCATATTCTGCAAATGCCTTCTCTGCATGTTCAAAGCATTCGCATTCACAGCTATCCCTATGCTTATTGTATGGACACCTGTAACAATCCGGTGCCTGCACCTTGATTGTATCAATCATTATAGGTTCAAATACCTTAGAATATTCATCCAACGCACCAACAGACAATGCACCTAAAGTTTCACCATGATAAGCATCAGTAAAGCACATGAAACGTTTCTTATGATCCTTTCCATTTTGTGCACAATATTGGAAAGCCATTTTAAGTGCACATTCAATGGATGCTGAACCGTTGTCAACAAAACTGAACCTGTTAAGTCCCTCAGGCATTACCTTGATTAGACGCTCTGACAATTCAATAATTGTCTTGTGTGAAAAGTTGGCAAAAAGAACATGATCCAATTTGTCCACTTGACTTTTGAGAGCATCACTTACCTCATCATTGCAGTGTCCAAGCAAATTGCACCACCAGGAGCTGATAATGTCTATATACTCCTTGCCATCTACATCATATAGCTTAACCCCTTTTCCATGGTCAATTATTATTGGTGGAAAATCTTCATAGTCTTTCATCTGAGAAGCAGGATGCCAAATATGAGCTAAATCCTTTTTTGCACATTTTTCACTTTCATTCATATTAAAACCTTATAATCTGATAATAATTTTTCTAAAAATAGTTTTTAAAATTTAATTCTAAACTCTATTATAAGATTAGACTTTATATTAAATAAATTTTTAATTTTTTATCATTCATAAAAAAATATACAGTATACAAAATAATTTTCTCATGGAAAAGAAAAATTAAAAAAAATAGTTAAAAAAT
>JAEEWY010000094.1 GCA_016291275.1 Methanobrevibacter sp.
TTTAATATAATTGTTTACACATTACTTACAATTTTTCTATAATTTTTTAAAATAACATATATTTATATAATAGTAAAACTAATATTAGTTTGTATAATTAAAAACTAATTTATTAGTTTTCAAAAGCTCTTGCTACTAAGATTTATATACTAAAAGACAAATTTTTATATAAAATTTAATATAATAAATATTTAATCTTATAAAATAAAATTTAAAATAATATCAATGGTGAAATGATGAGTACCGAAAGAAAGAACATTATACTTAAGGGAGGAAGAGAGCATAACCTCCAAAACATTGATTTATCCATCCCAAGGGACCAATTTGTTGTGGTTACAGGTTTAAGCGGTTCAGGTAAATCAACACTTGCATTCGACACCATTTATGCTGAAGGACAGCGTAGATATGTTGAATCATTATCAGCTTATGCAAGACAGTTTTTAGGCCAAATGAAAAAGCCTGAAGTTGATTATATCGAAGGATTGTCACCTGCAATTTCAATAGATCAAAAGACTACAAAGGTAAATCCAAGGTCAACAGTAGGTACCATTACAGAAATTTATGATTACTTGCGTTTATTGTTTGCAAGAATAGGAATTCCACATTGTCCTAATTGTGGAAAGGAAATTTCTCATCAAACCATTGGACAGATAACAGAATCCATCATTGAAGAGGGAGAAGGAACTAAAATTCATGTGCTTGCTCCTGTTGTAAAGGACCGTAAAGGTGAACACAAGGACATTTTAGATGACTTTAGAAAGAAAGGTTTTGTTAGAGTACGTGTAGATGGTGAAATAAGAGGTCTTGATGAGGATATTGAGCTTGGAAAGAACTTCAGACACAATATTGAACTTGTAGTTGATAGGCTTGTCATTAGGGAAGGAATCGACTTCCAAAGAAGGTTATCAGATTCTGTAGAAACCGCTTGTAATTTTGCAGAAGGTCTTGTAACTGTCATGTTTAATAAAAGGGATGATGAAGGAAATGAAACTACATATGAAAAAACCTATTCTGAAGACTTTGCATGTACCGACTGTGGCATAAGTTTCCAGGAATTGACTCCTCGTATGTTTTCATTCAATGCTCCTCAAGGGGCATGTCCTGAATGTAATGGTATTGGTACCAAAATGGAAATGGATCCTGACTTGATTGTGCCAAATAAGAACTTAAGTTTAAATGATGGGGCAATCGTTCCGTGGTCTAAATCAACTAAAAAGGAAAATTACTATTATCAAATGCTTAAGGCAGTTTCTGAACACTTTGGCTTTAGCATGGATACTCCATTTAAGGACTTAACTGAAGAAGAGCAACACATCATTCTTTACGGTTCCAATGAAAAAGTGGCATTCGCATTTAAAAGAAGAAACAGGTCTTACAGGGTAAACCGTAAGTTTGAAGGTGTAATTACAAGAATGGAAAGGTTATACATTGAAACCAAATCCAATTACAATAGAAGTTATATCTCTAAATTCATGAGCGACCGCAAATGTCCTGTTTGTGGTGGAAAAAGGCTTCGTCCAGAGGTTTTGGCAGTTACTGTAGGTGATATGAACATCATGGATGTATGTGACTTGTCCATTAAGGACAGCTATCAGTTCTTCCAGGATTTGGAGCTTACAGAAAGGCAACTTTTCATTGGAAAAGAAATCTTAAAGGAAATCAAGGCAAGATTGAAGTTCCTTGTTGATGTAGGATTGGATTACATTACAATGTCAAGGTCTTCAGGTACCTTATCTGGTGGAGAAGCACAGAGAATAAGACTTGCTACCCAAATTGGTTCCGGACTTGTTGGTGTTTTATATATCTTGGATGAGCCAAGTATCGGTCTTCACCAAAGGGATAATAAGAAGTTAATTGGTACTTTAAAGCATTTAAGAGACATTGGAAACACATTAATCGTTGTAGAGCACGATGAAGAGACAATATTGTCTGCAGATTATGTTATTGATATAGGTCCTGGTGCTGGTGAGCATGGTGGAAAAATCATTGCTGAAGGAAGTCCCGAAGAGATTATGAACTCTCCAGACTCCATCACTGGAAAATACTTGTCAAGAAGGGAAACTATTCCAATCAATACAGAAAGAAGACCTGGAAATGGCAAGTTCCTAACTGTTAAAGGTGCTAGGGAGAACAATCTTAAGAATGTTGATGTGGATATTCCATTAGGAGTCTTTACATGCGTTACTGGTGTAAGTGGTTCTGGAAAAAGCAGTTTAATCAATCAGGTCTTGTATAAAGGATTATCAACCATCATAAACAAGAAGTATTTGCATCCTGGAAAGCATGATTACATTGAAGGAATAGAAAATATTGATAAGATCATTAGAATAGACCAAACTCCTATCGGCAGAACTCCACGTTCAAATCCTGCTACATATGTAGGGGTATTCACTCCAATCAGAGAGCTATTCGCTGACACTCCAGAATCTAAGGCAAGAGGATATAAGCCTGGAAGATTCAGTTTCAATGTAAAAGGAGGAAGATGTGAATCATGTTATGGTGATGGTATCATACAGATTGAAATGCACTTCCTATCTGATGTTTATGTTCCTTGTGAAGTCTGTAAAGGTAAAAGATACAATGATGAGACTTTGGATATCCGTTATAAAGGAAAGAACATCTATGAAGTATTGGAAATGACTGTTGAAGAGGCATTGGAATTCTTTGAAAATATACCTAGAATCGCTAAGAAACTTCAAACATTATATGATGTTGGTTTAGGTTATATAAAGCTTGGACAGCCTGCTACAACTCTCTCTGGAGGCGAAGCACAAAGGGTGAAATTAGCTAAAGAGCTATCAAAATCCAGTACTGGTCAAACATTATACATATTGGATGAACCTACTACTGGTCTTCATTTTGACGATATCAAGAAATTATTAAACGTTTTAAACAGACTAACAGATGCAGGAAACTCTGTTGTAGTTATTGAACATAACTTGGATGTTATTAAAACAGCAGATTATATCATTGATTTAGGTCCTGAAGGTGGAGATGGCGGTGGAGAAGTCATTGCTACTGGAACTCCTGAAGAGATTGCTGAATCAGGTACTTATACTGGTGATTTCTTAAAAGAAGTCTTAAGCGAGAATATAACTGCTCATGCAAAGGAGTTAGTTGAAGAGAATGCAAGTAAATAATAGTTTTCTATTATTTACTAAATTTTCTATTTTTTAAAATAAGTTTTTTTTAATTTTTATACTTTTTTATACTATTTTTATACTATTTTTTTTAAAATTTCTATTTTTTAAGCAATACAGATCTTTTTTCAGCTACTTCCCTTACATATTTATCTTCATCTTTAATAGCTATATCATCTAAAACAGATACTGTCTGAATGTTTTTACATGCAGATTCACGAATCTTTGGATCCTCATCATTATATGCTAAATTAACTAGTATCTCTTGATTCTTTATTTTTGAAATGGCTTCAATACGTGCATCATTATATTTTCCATTGATTGAAATATCCTCTAAAAGTTTTTTATCCTTAATTCTTCTAATTGCATTTAATCTAATGTTGGAATCCTTATTGCTTTTTACTATCTCAGAGAGAACATTTTCTGATTTTATTTTAGATACTGCTTCAAGTTGGCTGTCAGGATATATGGATTTTTCACTTATTTCTATTAAAAGATTCTCATTTTCTATATTATTGATAGCCATTTTGCTGATTTCATCATGTTTTGATTCAATTGCAACTTTCTTTAAATGATTTTCAAAATCATATGAATCTTCTTCATTTTCAATATAATTTTCCTTATTGCTAATGACTTTATTTAAAGCATTTTTAGCTACAATTAAATCATCTTCTTTAATACTAATATCAATTAAATTAACTAAAGAATCAATATTTTTAATAGCTTCACTTCTAACAAAGTTATCTTTCTCTTGTAGGTATATCTCTTTAATGATATTCTCATTTTTTATATCTTTTAGTGCTTCAATTCTGACAAACTTATCCTCATCATTCAATGCAATCTCTTTTAATACATCTTCATTATCGATTTTTTCAGTAGCCTTTAATCTGGATGATGAATAGTCTGAATTTAATGCAATTTCAATCAAATCATCTTCTGAATCCAACTTTTCTATTGCTGCAGAACATACATGCTCATCAATTTCATTGAATGCAATCTCTTTTATTGTTTCAATGCTTTGATTTTCATCAAGCTTATTCAATGCTTCAACCCTAATGAACTTATCATATTCATTGCTTCTTGCTATTTCAGATAAAATCTCTTCATCTGAAAAGCTTTCATTATTGATAATTGTATTGAATATCTTATTGTCAGAGGAATTTTTTAATATTTCCGCTAATATTTGGTTGTTTTCGATTTTTTCAACTGCATTGATTTTGACTTTTTGGTCCTTTGCATTGAGACAAATATCCATCAGAATGAGTTCATCTTCTATTTCACGAACTGCAGATAATCTGTTTTTTCCTTTCTTATCAAATTTAGCAATCTCTGCAAATACATTTTCTGTCATGTCTAATTTGTCAAATGCTATCTGTCTGACATCACTGTACTTTGCATTGTATGCCAATTCCTTCAGGATATTTGGATCAGTGATTCTTGAAGCGGAAATTGTTCTTACATACCGGTCCTTATTATCCATAGCTAAATCTTCCAAAACGTCTTGAGATTTCATTTCCATAACTGCAGCAATTCTGTTGTTTCTATTGCTGTGGTTTATTGCTATACTTCTAAAGGTTTCATCTTTCAAAATTTCCCCTTCAGTACGTATATCATTTTTAAGACGTTTTTCTTTAGCCAGTTTTAAATCTTCTGAGCTTATATTGTCTATTGAATCAAAATCGATAGATTTTTCATCTTTTTTATTCTTCTTTTCCTTCTTATCTTTTTTATCTTTTTTATCTTTTTTTATGAAGTCAAATAAGCCCATTTTTTCACCAAAAAATAGTATTTGTATTTTATTAATTTTTTCTTTAATCGATATATTTATTCTTTTTTGAATTTTTTCTCTAATACAATGATTAGTACAAATGCAATTAAAGCTAAGATAATGCACGGAATCCATGAACCTTGAATTGTAGATGTAATTTTCATAATAGGCAATCTCAATGTTCCAACCATAATTCCTATTAAAAATGCCATTGTAGCTGATTCATATTTCTCAAGCAAGTAATTCAAGAGTTTGGAAAATCCTAAGATTCCTATTACAGCACCTATACCAAAGACAAAAATCTCCACAAGATTTCTTGAATTCAAAGCATTTAGCATGTATTGATACTGTCCAAGGAGCAATAATAAGAAAGATCCAGAGATTCCTGGCAAGATCATTGCACATATTGCAATAAGTCCTGATATGAATATTACAATTAGGCTATGATTGGTTGCAATTGGATTTAATCCTACAAATATATAGGAGAGAATTATTCCAATAACTGTAATGAGGATTAATTTGATGTTTATATTTTCAAGTTTTGTGTATAGGATATATGCAGAAGCGAGAATCAATCCTAAAAAGAATGAAAATGTATATGCAGTTTGAGTATCAAGCAAATAGCTGATTACTTTTGCAAGGGTAATGAATGCTATTCCAATACCTAAAAGCAATGGAATGAACAATTCAAAGTCTATCTCTTCAATTAATTTATCTTTAAAATCACCAAAATCAGCTTTAAATAGTGGCTTTAAAAAACTGAATCTTATGCTGCTTATAGCATTGATCAAACGTTCATATATTCCTGTAATTAAAGCGATTGTTCCTCCTGAAACTCCAGGAACAATATCTGCAGATCCCATGAATAATCCTCTAAGGAAAATCAAGATAATTTCTTTTAAATCCAAATTCATTTTTATTCCTCAAAATCATTAAAATAATAGTTAATTTCTATTATTTATATTTATAATTTAATATTTATATTAGTTTTTGTAAGTTAAATAAAATATAATTAGAATTATATATAATATTCTTATAATATTTCTTATTAAAATTATTATTTTTTTAAATAGAGTGTTTA
>JAEEWY010000095.1 GCA_016291275.1 Methanobrevibacter sp.
GGTGTAGCTATGGGTAATGGTACAGACATTGCTATGGAAAGCGGTGATATTGTCATTATGGAAGGAGATCTTGAAAATGTGGTGGCTTCCATACAGTTCTCTAAAAAGGTAATGACAAGAATCAAGGAAAACCTATTTTGGGCATTTGCATATAATATGCTACTTGTTCCTGCAGCTGCAGGTTTGCTTTTCCTACTCTTTGGTATAGTTTTCCGTCCAGAATGGGCTGGTCTAGCTATGGCATTAAGTTCAGTTACAGTAATTAGTTTGTCCTTATTGCTTAAACGTTATGTGCCACCAATTAAAAAACAAGTTGCTTAGTTATTCCATTGTTTAATTAATCGAACTTTTAATTAAATGAATGGAATTTTATTTTCTATTTTTTAATCATATTTTTAATCATATTTTTAATCATATTTTTAGTCCTTATTTTTTTAATCCTATCTTTTAATTAATAATCTTTTTTTAAATCATCAGCACTTTCATCATTATTGTTCTTGATTAACTCTTCCAATTCTTCAAATTTTTTATTGAAGTGTCTTGAGACAAGTGCTGTAGCTAATGTTGCGGTACCAACACCTGATAGGATATATCCTCCCCAAACAAGGAATAAGCTATTCAATTTACCAATTGGGCTATCCCCTAATACAGCATAACCATTACTTGTAAATGCATTTGAAACCATTACCAATGAGTCCAATAAATTTTTTCCTTCAGCAAAGGAAGTAAAAATGAAACTTACAAATACAAGCCCAAATAACAACAAGATACTAATTCCCAATCCATTTGATTCAGTATAATGAATGAATTTGCCATAATACACTTTTATCACATAAGCTAATCCTATAAAATGAATGGCTAATAATATCATCAATAATATTGCAGGGTCATCAAGGGTAGAGTGTAGCAATGAAGAAAGAGGTATTAAAAATACCATGATTATTTTTTCTGTTGTGGTATCTTTTTTAATTGCCAAACAGGCTATCAATGATACGATGGTGTCATAAAAAATGAAATGTCTGTAAAAGTCATCTGATGTCCAAAATACTATTGAATAAAGGATATCTACAAAACAAAGTGTTATTATCATAAGATAAAATACTTGTTTTAATGTTTGAGTCTCTTCCTTAGGCAAATATTCTGTTGCATTCAATAATCTGTTATGCCTATTTCTCTTGAGATATTTGATTATGTATGAACTTATAAAATAAAGTCCAAAGAAGAATACTACTGCTAAAATAATGAATATTATTTGTTCTGTTATGTACATGAGACTTGCTTGACTAACCATTAATTTTCCCCACTCAACTTTCAATAATAATAATTATGATTTTATGAGTAATTAAGTTATGTATTATCTTAACTTAATTACCTTTATGAATTTTGGAGTAGATTTTGGATAGATTTTAGAGTAGAATTTGGGGGCAATTAAGTTATGTATTATCTTAAGTTTATTATTCTTTTGAACTTTCTTTTAGCTAACTTTAAGCTTTGGTCAAATGTTCTGAATCCTAATTGTATTGTAAGTAAAATAGGAATGATTTCCAATCTTCCTAACCACATCAAGAATATCAGCATTATCTTAGGTAATGTTGCTAAGCTTCCATTGATCATGCCAGTGCTTAATCCAACGTTACCTATTGTAGAGGTCACATCAAACAGTGAATTGATTGGGTCATTTGTATAGAAAGTCATTATTATCCATGATACAATCAAAAACATCAGATAGACTATTATGTATGAAGATGCTTCCTTGATTTCCCTTTCATTAAAGGTCCTGTTGGCTATCTTGGTGCTAACAACTCTTTTAGGTGCAATTACGTTTGTAACGGTAAGATTTATTCCTCTTAAGAATGTGATTACACGGATTATCTTTACAGCACCTACAGTTGATCCTGAGGAACCACCCATAACCATCAATATCATTATAATGATCAATGATGCAGGAGCCCAAGATGCCATTTCACTGGAACTTGCAATATTTGCCCCTGTTGTTGTCACTGCAGAAACTATATGGAAAATTACATTCATTGGAGCCATGTGGGTTATTGCAGCAATCAATATTCCACTGATTATGATGCTTAGGATAATCGCTTGGAATTGTATATCTTTTATTATGGATTTTCCTTTTGTCTTGACTATATTATAATGGACTGCAAAGCTTGTAGCACCCAATAGCATTAAAATCATTGTGATAATATAGACAATGTTGTTGTTATAGAACCCTACATTTGCATTCTTTATTGACATTCCTCCAGTGGAAATTGTGGTAAATGTAAGATTTACAGAGTCAAAAAGAGGGAGTCCGGCCAAAATGTATAGGATGATACCGAATAATGTGTAAATAAGGTATATTTCTATTGTTTTTTTAAGGGTGTTCTTTATGTTTGGCCTAATCCTATCGTCTCTTGCCTCAGATTTGTATAGCTTAAACGCGGATGTTCCAGGTTTAATAAGGAGGCTAATGAAAATAATTACCACTCCCAATCCTCCAATCCATTGTTCCAGGCTTCTTAAAAATAGTATTGATCTTGGCAAGATTTCCACATCATTGAACATGGTCAATCCACTTCCAGTCCATGCGGAAATGTTTTCAAAAAAAGCGTCTATAAATGAAATGTCAAGCATCAGCATCATTATGATAGCGCCTACAAATCCTGCCCATAGCCAAGCAACACTTGATATGAACATTCCATGCTTGAATTTAAGCTTATCGTACTCTTTAAATTTTTCAACGAATAGAAAACCTAATCCAATTGATAGTGCTGGTGGAATCAAGCCAATAAGGTAGGAATGTTCAAGGTAGTAAAGGTCTACGAATATAGGTAGCAGCAAAATTGCACCTATTCCCACCATAATATATCCAAGATAATGCAAGATGATTCTTATATCTTGTCTTGATAAGTAATTTATCCTCATAATTCCACCTATTTAATTAATGGATTGGACTGGATTTCTAATGAATTTATTCTTTTTTGCTTATTTAGAAATCTTATTAAATGAATGAAGTTAATAATTAACTTATTATTTTTTAAAATGTTTATTTCATTAAAAATCTATTGAATACTGTTTATAATTATATTCAATGATTATTTAAATTTTTTTATTTGCATTCTAATTATCAAGATTTTTAATTAATGTACATTTTTATACAACAAAGATTTAAATAGTACATTATACATAATAAAGTATACATTATTAGTATATAATTAAAATATATAATATTAAAAGGAGATTAAAAGTGTTTTTCCCCATTATTGAAGAAGCAAAAGAAATAGCTAAGGATTCCTCCTATAAAAGGATTCCAATCAGCTACGAAATATTTTCAGATACAAAAACTTCCATTGAAGTTTTAAGAAGACTTAGGATCTTAAGCAATCATTGCTACATGCTTGAAAGTGTAGAGGATTCTAAAAATTGGGGAAGATACAGTTTCTTAGGATTCAATCCTATCCTTGAAATCACCTGTCAAGATGGTAATCTCTCTATCAAAGGCAAATCCAGCTTCAGTGATTGTGAAATAGAAGATGATGAAGAAAAATGCTTCAAAGTCAAAACAGATAATCCTGGAGAGTATATCAGAGAAATTGTTGAAGAGAACAAATCCCCAAAGATTGAAGGGATGCCTCCATTTTCCGGAGGGCTTGTAGGCTATTTCTCTTATGATTACATTAAATACAGTGAACCTTCACTTATCTTGGATGCACAGAATCAGGATGCATTCAAGGATGTTGACTTGATGCTTTTCGATAAGGTAATTGCATTTGACAATTTTAAGCAAAAGATTGTTGTTATTGTTAATATGGAAATAAGTGAAGATCAAAGTTCCATTGAAGAGAACTATGCTGAAGCATGCAAATCCATTTTGGACATAGTGGACATCATTAAGGCAGATAATATTGTGGATTTGCTTGATGATGATTTCAATCATCATTTAACCAATAAGAAAACATTGGAAGCTAGTCAAAAAATGAGGGAAATAGATTCCTTGGAAGAGATAGATAAGATTAGAAAGGAAATTACCAAACATTTGCCTATTGAACTTAAATCCGATTTCAGATACTTGTTTTCAAAAGATGAATACTGCGATATGGTTGAAAAGGCAAAGGATTACATTACAGAAGGAGACATATTCCAAGTCGTGCTTTCAAATAGAATTGAAGCGGATATTGAAGGAAGCCTGTTTGATGTTTATAGGGTCTTAAGAACTACAAACCCTTCACCTTATATGTTCTATTTCTCAAGTGATGACATAGAGATTGCAGGTGCAAGTCCAGAAACCCTTGTAAAGCTTGTTGACAATCAGGTCTACACTTTCCCTCTTGCAGGAACAAGGCCAAGAGGAAAGACAGATGAGGAAGACAGATTATTGGAAGAGGACTTGCTTGCTGATGAAAAGGAATTGGCTGAACATAATATGCTCGTTGACCTTGGAAGAAATGACATTGGCAAAATAAGTGAAATAGGATCTGTTAAGGTAAACAGATACATGGATATTGTAAGGTTCTCCCATGTGATGCATATAGGGTCAACTGTTGAAGGGATTCTGAGAGAAAATTATGATTACTTATCAACAATTGATTCAATCCTTCCTGCTGGAACTTTGTCTGGAGCTCCAAAGATAAGGGCATGTGAGATAATCAATGAACTTGAAGACAATAAGAGAGGAATCTATGGTGGAGCTATTGGATACATCGACTTGACAGGCAATCTAGACACTTGCATTGCAATCAGGATTGCATTTGCAAGAGACAAAAAGGTTTTCATTAGAGTTGGTGCAGGCATTGTTGCAGACAGTGTTCCTGAGAATGAATTTGTAGAATGCAACAATAAGGCGAGAGCTGTTATGGATGCTTTAAGGATGGCAGATGGAGGGATAGAATGATTCTACTTATAGACAATTATGACAGCTTTTCATATAACCTATTCCAATTGATTGGTGAAGTTAATCCAGATATAATGGTTTATAGAAATGATAAGATAAGCATTGATGAAATTAGGGCTTTGAATCCTGAAGCAATCATATTGTCTCCAGGTCCTGGAAGATGTGAAAATGCTGGAATCTGCATAGATATAGTTAAGGAATTTTATAGTGAAATTCCAATTTTAGGGGTCTGTTTAGGCCATCAGGCAATCTGCACAGCATTTGGAGCTAAGGTTTCATATGCAAAAAGATTGATGCATGGAAAGTCTTCAAGAATTTCTTTAGAATCAGATTCCATTTTTGAAGGGTTGCCAAAGGAGATAACCGTTGGAAGATATCATTCATTAAGCTTGTTGGAGGATACACTTCCAGATTCATTGAAAATCATATCCAAATCAGAGGATGATGGTGAAGTCATGGCTGTAAAGCATAAGGAATTTGATGTCTATGGGCTTCAATTTCACCCAGAATCAATATTGACACCAGATGGATTGACAATTATGGAGAATTTTTTAAATAAATTATAGTAAAACTGATTAATTAAAGACATTATGAATTTTTAAAAAGCAAGAAAAAGGGATTTTTATGATTAAGGAAGCAATTTTAAAAGTGTATAAACATGAAGATTTAACTTATGAGGAAGCTTATGAGACAATGGATGAGATCATGAGCGGAAAGGCAAGTGAAGTTCAAATGAGCGCATACTTAACAGCAATGTCAATGAAAGGTGAAACAATTGAGGAAATCACAGCATCTGCTGAAGCTATGAGGGCTCACTGTGTAAGGCTATTGAATGATGAGGAAGTCTTGGAGATTGTTGGAACTGGAGGGGATGGTTCAAACACATTCAATATTTCCACCACATCTTCCATTGTGATTTCCGCAGCAGGTGTTCCAGTGGCAAAGCATGGAAACAGATCAGCTTCAAGCAAATGCGGTGCAGCAGATGTACTGGAAGAATTAGGAGTCAATATTCATATCAGTCCTGAGAAAAGCTTAAGTTGCCTAAAGGAAATAAACTTATGTTTCCTCTTT
>JAEEWY010000002.1 GCA_016291275.1 Methanobrevibacter sp.
GCAATTACTAAGAAACAATCAGGTTCTTTTCTTACAAGTAAATCGATTGTGTTAGTTTCACCTAACATATATCTGGTATATCCTCTAGAGAAGTCTACACCAAATGCAAATCCAGTTTCATATGCCATAAAGATGTTGAAACCGTTTACGTTAAAGTGACCTCTCATAGGAGTAAGTCCCCATTTACTGTTGGTGTTTAAGTCTTGTACTAATTTAATTGCGATGTCAATGTTTCTTTGTTTACCTAAGGTGTGGGTTAAACCTAAACCGAAGAAGAGAACACCGAATTCTGCAGCTTCCATTTCAGCAGCTAATTCATAAATGTCTTCAGCTGGAATACCGGAAACAGATTCAGATTGTAATTTTTTACCTTTTAATACAGCTCTTAAAGCGTTGTAGAAACCGTAGTCTCCGTTTTGTTCAAATCCAATCCATTTGTCAGACATTTTTGCAGTGTCTGAGAATTTTGGATCCATAGTAATAACGGTTCTGTCGAATCTACCTCTTTGTCTGAAGTATCCTCTAGGGAATGCTGCATATCTTGCTAAGTGTCTTGGGTGAGAGTTCATAGCGTTACTACCAGAGTATGCAATAACGTCAGCTCTGTTTTTAACTTCCCCTAAGGTTTGGATAGGGTAACCTGCGTTTTGCATAGCTTGTAAACTTGGACCGTGACAGATAGTTGCTTGGTTATCTAAAACAGCACCAATATATTCACCTAATTCTACACCTTCTTTCATACATTCAGTAGAAGTTTCAGACCAACCGTAGAATACTGGTCTAATAGAGTTTGCAATATATTCAGCTGCAGTGTCTAAAGCAGTATCCCAGTCTACTTCTTCAAGAACTCCTTCTTCGTTTCTTACCATTGGTACAAGTAATCTTTGGTCCATATCTTCCATAACTTTACTTGCACCTAATCTGCATGCGTGTCTTACAGCAACTACGTGACCGTCTTTTACTAAGAAGTCTAAGTCGTCACAGTTACATCCACAAAATGCACAAGTACAATTTTCTACAATGTGATCGTAATCAGTTACAGGTGGTTCATATGTCATGATCAATCAACTCCTCCCATTTACGTCCGTTATAAACTGGTCTTTCACCTAATGATTCCATGTTTTCTACAACATCATCATCTTCTTCGTCAACATATTTTTTGTATACCCATCTCATTAAGTCTGCCATTAATAAAACTTTTCTGTCAGTTTTTTCAACGGTAGCGTGGATACCTTTGTAGGTAGGGTCTGAACAACAGTAGGTTTCGTGGCTTACAATAGTGTTAGCCCATGGACCTTTACATACAAAAATGGTACCTTCGTGAGGAGCATCTCTGGATTTTGCTGCGTTTAAAACAACTTCACCGTAGTCGGTTTTTACAAGTACAGTGTCCCAGTTTTTTACACCTAATTTTACCATGTCACGAGGATCCATGTAACAGGTACCGGAAGCGTTTTTATATTCTTCTTTTAAGGTAGAACCTCTTTTCTTACAAGCTCCTTGATATATGTCAGAACCAGTGTTTAACATACATTTGAGTACTTTGGTAGTACCTTCTTGAGCTACGTTTTCTAAATCTCCAACTACTGGTCTTTCTAAATAAGTATTTGCGTAATGCATGTTATCACTCCTATTCTAACCATATAGCTTCAGTAGGACAGAACATTTGGCAAGTACCACATTTGTCACATTTGTCCACACTGAATAATTTAATAAATCCGTTTTCAACCATCATAATAGTTTCGGTTGTTTTGGAACCATGTCCACCAGCGTTTTCTGGACTGATAGAAGCGTTTACTGGACATGCGATAACACATACTCCACAACCTAAACATTTATCTTGATCTACTTTAAGTTCCATAAATAATCACCAATCAAATTAATTTTTTAAAGCTTCGAATGCTGCAATCCAAGATTTAGAACTAGTTGGGGTGTAATCGATGTCAGTTCTAGTTACGGTTAATGCTCCGTTAGGACATGCTTTAGCACATGCACCACAGTGGATACAGTAATCTTCTTCTTTAACTAAGTGAGTTCCTCTGTCTCCAGGACCAGATGATTTAGGGAAGGATAAAACATTACATGGACATACATCAATACATGCACCACAGGTACCACATTTTTCTTCATCGATTTCGAGAGTACCTTTAAATGCTTGTTTTACAGTAGCTGCGTCTGCAGGACAGACTCCTTCACACCATCCACATTTAATACAGGTTTCTTTGTCAATAATTGCATTTCCAGTAATAGCTGCTTTAGCAGGGTCAAGGTCGTATTCACCGTAGGAACAGGATCTACATACTGCTTTAATAGCGTTAACAGGACATGCTTTTTTACATACGAGACAGTATACACATTTTTCTTTGTCAATAACAATGCTTTCTTCACCGGTGGTTTTGTCTACTACAATAGCTTCTGCAGGACATAATTCAGCACAAGCACCACAGTAAATACAGTCGTCTTCACATACTTCGATTTCACCAGTTACTAAGTCAGCTCTGTTAGGTAAGGTTCTGTCAATAGTGATGGAAGCTCTAGGACAAGCTGCTTCACATTTTTTACAGAATAAACATTTGTCTTCATCGATTTCAGCTGAAGCGATGAGAGTTGGATAAGCTTCATTTTCTTTAATAGAGACGCCACCAATAGTAAGGTCTAATGCGCCTGCTGGACATACTCCACTACACATACCACAGAGAACACATTTGTTTTCATCAATGCATAATTTTGCTTTGACTTCATTGTCGTTTTTGAAAAGAGCATAGTTTTGAGCAATCTTTTCATGACCACTGAAATAGGTTTCGGTGTATTTACGTTCAATAGGAGCTACTTCATCAAGACAAATAGCTTCTACAGGACAAGTTGCTTCACAAAGGCCGCAACCAATACAAACGTGATCTTTAAAGGACAAAATTCTGTCTTCTTCTGCTGATCTTTTTATATTGAAGTCTTTGCCTTCAATTTCTTTAACGTTAACCATTTTTTACCTCCAAAATTTCAATTGATTTTGTTGGGCAGTTCTCAACACACATAAGACAGCCACAACAATAACGGGGGTTTATCTTTGCTTTCAATGAATCTAAGTTAATAGCCTTCATCTCACACAAATCTACACACAATCCACAACCAATACATCCATCGTTAATCTGTGGGTCATAATGATTCATATTAAAAATAGTCACGATTTGACGAATTTCTTTATAATCTCCAAATAAAACTTTTGCTATTAATATAAAATCCTTAGGACTTAACTCTAAAATAGTTTTAGCAAGTTCGATAGAATCCATTGATATGTTTCTACCATTTAAGTAGTGAGAAATAGTTGATCTGTCTACACCGATTTGAGATGAAATCTCCTTTTGGGACAAGCCTCTTTTTCTCAACTCAACACTTTCTAAATATTTTAGTCCAGATACTATATGTTTTGGCATAAATTCACCATGTGTACATTATAATATATATTATATATACTTATAAAAGGCACATACTTAGACTTAAGTATAAAGATTTATATATGGCTGTGTATTAGTTACACATTTGTAAAAATATTAATTATTAATTATATTAATTATTTTCGAAAAATAAGAATAAATAATAACTTGATAGGTAATATTTAATTAAATAATAATTTTTATACTAAATAAACTATTTTTTAATCTAATTATGAAAATTAAACTAATTTTATTAAAATAAAAATAGTTAAAATTTAATCAAAAATAGCTAAATTACATCTCCAATATGTAAGCGAATTTACATCGAATTTTTGAAAATTTTTAAAATTTTTAGGCCAAACAAAAAAATGTGTAGTAAATACACATAAAGTAGGTGTAGTAAGTACACATAGTGATTTTTGAATAAAAAAGCTAATGAAAAAATGGGAAAAATTCACTAAAAAATAGATTAAAAAATTAATGAAAATTAAGATAAAAATTGATGAGAAATTTATAAAAGATTTATAAAAAATTTATTAAAAATTTATTAAAAAAATATAAAAAATATTAAAAAGAGTATAAAAATAATCTATAAAAAAAATAGTAAAAAATAGGAAATATTAGAAAATTTATTATCTATTCTTCCTTATAGAAAGGTTCCCTATTATGGATTCCCTTAAGGAAAATGTCTACAAGTTCATCATCAGATACTCCTTCTCTAATGAACTCAATCAAGTCTACAAGATTATCATTTCTGAGAAGACAAGGTTTGATCTTTCCTTCAGGAGTTATTCTGAGTCTGGTACAATTCTTGCAGAAATTGGTATTGTCAACAGGGTGGACAACTTCAATCTCACCGCCATCAATGAAATATTTCTTACGGTCCTGCATAAATTCCCTTATCTTAATCTCATCTGCAATTTCAGCAAGGTACTTTTCAAATTCTCCAAGTGGGTAATGGTACTTGGAGTTGAAGTCATTGTCATCACAGCTTTCAGACTCAATGATCTCAATTAGTTGAAGTATTACACCATGCTCTTTAGTGAATTCGAACATGTCCATAATCTCATCATTGTTGATATTATTCATAACTACCATGTTTATCTTAACTGGATACATACCAACTTCACAAGATTTGACAATTCCATCCTTAACTCTTTGTAAAACGTTTTTCCCTACAATCATTTGATAGGTTTCTTCATCAAGTGTGTCTAAACTGACATTAACTCTGTCTAATCCTGCATCGACTAGATCTTGTGCAAATTTCTCTAAAAATATACCATTGGTAGTGATTGAAATATCCTTGAAATCAAGTGAATTAATTTTTTCAACAATTTCAACAATGTCTGGCCTGACTAAAGGTTCGCCTCCAGACAAACGTATTTTCTCAACACCTAATTTCTTTGCAATTCTGCAGATTTCATAAATTTCATCAGGAGTCATTTCTGAAGAGGATTCCAACATCCCATCATGGTGACAGTATATGCAATCTACATTGCAACGATTAGTGATTGAAATCCTAAGTGAAATAATTGGTCTTTCATAATCGTCTCTTACTTTATCCTTCATCCATAAACCCCAAAATAAAATTCATTCCAAAAAAATAATTATATTAATATGAACAATTTTAAAAAAATAATCTTAAGATTATTCATTATCAATGGAAATTTCAACATTCTTTACTTCATCTACACCATATTCAGAAGTTTTAATAGCTTTCAATAATCCGAGAATAGTTTCTTTTATGATATCATCTGTGAATTTGTTTAATTCAATATCATTTCCATTGATTACTAAACTAACTTTGTTTTCAAAATCTTTATTATCGCTCACATAATCACCTAAAAAATTATAATGCCAATGTATTTAAATTATTTAATTATTTTAATTATTTTAATTATTTTAATTATTTAAATATATTAAACTATTATTAAATATATTAAACTATTATTAAATATTTTTAAATATTATTATATTATTCTTTTTTATTTTTAATTGTTATGTCAATATCATCAAAGTTTTCTACACCATATTCCTTAATCTTAAGTGGGGTCAATACTCCCAATATGGTTTGCTTGAGATAATCGCTGACAAATCTATTCAATCCAATATTCACTCCATCAATAGCTAAATTGACTTCAGCTTGAGTTTCAGGATTGTAATCTAGCTTTCCTTGTGCAAAGGCCTGGCCTATAAGACTTGCATCATTATATCCGCATTCATTAACAAATAATGTTTCCAAAATGTCATAGGATCTTTCTTCAACAAGGTCGACCAATTCCAATAGCTCATCATCTGTGATTTCAAATGGATTCACCACTTTGATTGTATATTCATCCTTGACTTCTTCACAGGTTGCTATCTTAGCATAAGGATAAGCTTTAAATCCTTCTATAACCACAAAATCAGGATTTTCCATAAGTTTTATTAAGAATAAAATACGTTCTAGATCAAGTCTTTCATTAATATTGAAGTAAGTTCTTCCACCAATCCCTACAACAAAATCGGAACCTGCCTCCATTTGCTTATAGGTGTCGGTTCCCTCATGATCCATTTCCATCTGGTGATGAGAATGCTTGATGCTTGCTACCTTAAAGTCCCTATTGCTTAATTCCTTGATGATTTTACTTGTAAGGGATGTTTTGCCAGTGTTCTTTAAACCTACAATTGAAATAATTCTCATTTTTACACCAAATTATAAAAAATTTTTAAAAAACTTTGATTGATTAAATAAAATTTATAACCTATTGTTAAATTTAATTTATCTAAATAAACTTTTGTCCCCAATCATAGATTAGATTATCTATTAATCAAAACTCATCAGAAAAAATAGACAGTAAAATTTCACTAAATAAATTAAATTTAAAAATAAATCAATAGCTATTTTTAAAAAAATAATTTAAAAAATAGTTTTCATTAGAAATGAGTGAATAAGAGGTGACTATTTTAAAAATTATTTAATTAAAAAGGAGAATAAAAATAGAAAATTGTAAAACGAATATAATAAGCAAAAGCCCATTACAAAGTTTTACAACAACTAATTTATTCTATCGTGTTTCACCATTTTGATTTAAATCTTCAATCCTAGTATTGTCTGTAGGATTTAGGACCAAATTCAGTGAATGGTAATGGTTCTTCGTTGTCTACACCACTGTAGTAACCGAAGATGTCTCTGACTTTTTGGTTTACAGTAGCCCATACTTTGGATACTGGAATTTCACAAGGACATACTTCAGAACATTGACCACAGTTAGTACATGCATCTACCATGTGTACCATACGAGTTAAGTGGAAGAATGGAGCTGCAGGGGTGTATCCACCAGGTACCCATTCAGGACCTTCAGCTTCGAGACAGCAGTCATCACAGAAACAGAGAGGACATGCTTCACGGCAACCGTAACATTTCATACATCTTGAGAATTCTTCTTTGTATTCTGCGAATACTTCTAAGATGTCACCAGAGGTTCCAGCAAAGTCTTTTTCTCTTTGTGCCATTGCTTGTTTTACCATGATGTTGTCGATGTTAGAACGGATTGTTACACCTTTTTCGATTGGTGCTTGGGTTTCAATTAATCCAGCATCAATTACTTTTCCTAAGATGTCTGCACCTTTTTCGGAGCATACTTCTACGAAGGTTGCTTTTCCAGCTAAGTCACCGATAACTCCCCAGTTACCTAAAGCTAAATCAGCGTTGGTAGGGATGTTCATGGTACATCTTTGACAGTTTTCTCTTCTACCCATTCCGTCTTCTTCGAGTTCATCGATGGAAATTGCTTTTTCACCATCAGCGGTTTCCATAATGAGTTTTCCTTTGGAAATTTCTTCTTTGATGACGTCAGCAGGGTCTAATTCGTAAACGTCTCTAATCATTTTCATGGTTGGTACAGGTGGCATGGTTCCTCCACAGTTTACACCAATCATGATTACGTTTTCTTCGATAACTTTTCTTTTTCTCATTAACTCTTTTAAGGTCATTGCGTCACATGGTTTTGTGGTAACTGCAATTTTCATATCTCTTGCACCGTCTAAGTATTTGGATACGAATTTTGCTAAGTTTAAGGTACCACAGTGAAGGGATCCTGCAGATTTGATTACATCTTCAGGGTCAGTGATGAGAATAGGTTTAGCATCGTATAAGTCAGCTGCTTCTTCTACAGCAACTACTGCATCAACAATACCTTCTTCGAGTAAGTATTTCATGATAGTAGTTACGACTCCACCGTATTCTCCTTTTTCTTTAATTGCTTCATTACCAGAGTATGCATAAAACATATCATTTACATTTACAGCCATATTATCTACTCCTTATTCACCTTATAATTTTTCTACTTGAATAGCACAAGCTTTTAATTCAACCATTTTACATTTAGGGTCGAAAGAATCGGAGTTGGTTAACATGTTAGCTGCACATTCGGTAAAGTGCATAGGAATGTTTACAATACCTTTCTTAATGTCGTCAGTTACACGAGCAGGAATTTCAATTTCTCCTCTTCTAGAGTATGCTTTTACTATTTCATTGTTAAGAATTCCTCTTTCTGCTGCATCTTCGGTGTTGATTTCGATGAATCCAGTAGGTACTTCTTTATCTAAGGTTTCACATCTTCTGGTCATAGCAGCGTGATAGTGGAACAAGATACGGGTAGTAGTTAAGAGTAATGGGTATTCATCATCAACAACTTCGACAGGACCTCTGTGTTCTAATGCTTGGAATACACCTAAACCGTCTGGGTGAGCGAATTTGTCTTTGTGCATTAAAGGTTCACAAGGATCTTCTGGGTCAAGACATGGCCAGTGGACACCTTCAGGTTTGAGTAATCTTTCGTGAGTAATACCGTAGTAGGAAGGAGCGAGTTCTCTGATTTCTTCCCAAATTTCAGCAGCGTTTTCGTAGTGGAATAATTCTCTTGGTCTGCCCATTCTAACAGCAATTTCTTCCATGATCTTCCAGTCAAGCATAGTGCCTTCAGGTGGCTCTTGAGCTTTACGTAACCATTGAACTCTTCTTTCACCGGAAGTGAAGGTACCTTCTTGTTCACCCCAACCTGCTGCAGGTAATACAACATCTGCTTCAGCAGCGGTATCGGTCATGAACAATTCTTGAACGATTAACATTTCTAAGTTTGCAATTGCTTCTTTGGTGTGTTTAATATCTGCATCGGAGAGTACAGGGTCTTCCCCGTGGATGTATAATACTTTTAAGTCACCAGCGTGAGCAGCGTTCATCATTTCAACTAAGGTTAAACCAGGAGTGGTTGGTAAGTCGATTTGGTAAGCTTCTGAGAATTTTTTGGTAATTTCAGGGTTTGCAACTTTTTGGTAACCTACATAGTCAGAAGGTAATGCACCCATATCACAAGCACCTTGTACGTTGTTTTGTCCTCTTAATGGGTTTACTCCTCCACCGATTTTACCTAAGTTACCGGTTAACATTGCTAAGTTAGCAGTGGACATTACGTTGTCTGCACCGTGAGAGTGTTCGGTAATACCTAAGGAGTATACAATAGCTGCGTTTTCAGCTTGTGCATATTCGATAGCTACACGTTCAATTTGTTCAGGGTCAGCTTCAGTAATTTCTGCTACTTTGTCAAGGTCGTATTTCATTGCAACTTCTTTCATTTCTTCGTAACCTTTGGTTCTGTTCTTAATGAACTCATCATCTTGTAAACCGTTTTCAATGATGATTTTAATCATACCGTTCATTAAAGCTACGTCAGTACCGGTTTTGAATTGCATGTATTCGTGTGCTAATTTTGCAGTAGGGGTGAATCTTGGGTCTGCTACTACTAATTTTGCACCGTTTTTAATAGCTCTGATAATTTTACGACCGAATAATGGGTGTGCTTCCATGTTGTTAGAACCAATACAGAAGATGAAATCAGCTTCTTCAATACTGTCATAACCGTTGGTGGATGCACCGGAACCGAAGGTGGTTGCAAGACCAGCTACAGTAGGACCGTGACAGATACGTGCACAGTGGTCTACGTTTTGAGTACCACATCCAGCTCTTGCTAATTTTTGGGTTATGTAAATGTTTTCGTTAGGAGATCTAGCACATGCATAGAAACCTAATTTGTTAGGGTCAGTGTCAGCATATTTTTTAAGGGTGCTAGCTACTAAGTCTAAAGCTTCATCCCAGGAAGCTTCTCTGAATTCACCATTTTCTTTGATTAACGGAGTAGTTAATCTGTCTGGGTGGTTAATGAATTGCCATCCAAAGTTACCTTTTGGACATACTTTTCCTTCATTAACAGGGTGTCTTTTCCATGGTTCGACACCAATGATTTTTCCATCTTTGACTACAAAGTTAATACCACAACCGGTACCACAGTAAGGACAAATAGATGGTACATATTTTATCTCAACCATTTTATAATCTCCATAATAAAATCAAGGTTTTATTTTTGTTTTGTTTACATATTGGCAAATTCAATTATTGACTAACAACTGAAATTTTAAATAATTATATATTTATTAAAACTTCTAGATATTGTGAATTGTGTCGAGTATTGTGAATTGTGTCTTATTTTAAACAATATAATAATTTATTAAAATCTTTTAGGATTATTGTGAATTGTGTCGAGTATTGTGAATTGTGTCTATTGTTATAATCCAATAAAAGAATTGACAATAATATTCGAAGTACATAAATAATATAATATTATATTATCATGAAATGTGAAATTTAGAACTTTAAAAAAAGATCTAAACGTGATTTAGAAACATTTTATGTCTCTAAAAGAGTATTTGGAATTTAAAATTCCTATAAGTATGATTTTCATTCAAATGAAATTTTTAAAAAAATTTCTAAAAACTTTAATAAATTATGTAAATACTTATTGATATTTGAATTAAATAGGTTTCGCTCAAATATTTCAATAAGTAAATACAAATTTAGGGATTTATAAAAATCCTTTGTGTTTGACTAATAGAATATTAGATCCAAACTGATTTTGTACATTTAGTCACGTAAGTATACGAACCAGTATGCACATGCTACAAATACTGCAGCACCAACGATGTTACCTAAGGTTACAGGTATTAAGTTGTTAATGAAGAATTGTGCCCAGGTTACTTCAGCACCTAAGAAGATACCTAATGGGATGAAGAACATGTTTGCGACACTGTGCTCAAATCCAATACATACAAACGCCATGATTGGGAACCAAATACCGAAGAATTTACCTACTACATCATCAGCTGCGTTAGCTAAGTATACTGCTAAACATACTAACCAGTTACAACCAATACCTCTAAGGAAACATTGTACCCAAGTTAAAGAAGCAGTTGATTTTCCAGCTGCCATGAAGGTAGCTCCACCTAAAGCTTTGGTGTTAGCAATGGTAATTGCACCGCCAGCGAATGCTTCAGGTACCATAATACCAGTTGCGTAAGCAAGTACGTAAGCAACAAAGAGACCACCGACTAAGTTGAATACCCAAGATCCAACCCAGTTTTTGAGTAATCCCATAATATCAGTTTTACCATCTAAAAGACCCATAGTCATAAACATTACGTCACCAGTGAATAACTCAGATCCACAGATAACAACCATAATTAAACCTACAGGGAACACGCCCCCGAAGATCAATTTAGAAATACCTATTGGTACGCCACCAGCTACTGCACCAGTGTTTGCTACTTCTGCAAGTAATCCACCGAATGCAATGTAAGCACCTGCTAAGAAACCTAAAACAGCAAGTTTTAATATAGGCATTTCACCTTTTGCGGTAGCTGCAGATGCAATTGCTTTTGCAGTATCTGCAGGACTTTTAAAACTCATATATCTCAACCTCTTTTTTAAATTATCCCATATAATAATCAATACTCTCGAGGTTTATGTCAAACCTTACATAAAGAGAGCATTAATTATAATTATTTATCATTCATATAAAAAGACTTTGCTATTAAAATGAAAACAAAACATTTATATAGTGAGAATGTTCATTTTTACAAAAAGAAATTTGTTTCATATCGATATAAAAATATCAAAAAATTAAAAAATATTCAATTTGTTCATATTTATTTAAAAAGCATGGTAAAATAAATAATAAAAAAATAGTTTCCTTAAATGAAAAATTAATAAATCAATACTATCTAAAAATATATTCATATTGATAAATCATGATAAATTAAAATACCTTAATAAAAACACTTAAAAATGTTAAAAAATCATAAAAACGGTTATTTTAGGAATATAATTAAATTTCATATCAATAAAATAACATAAATAAGCAAATACCTTACGAACATAAAAAACATATCAATGGGAATAACGTATTAAAAAACCTTAGAATCATTTGAATAAATACAAACAGTTAACCGGATTAAATTCTTTATTTGGCTAAAATAAAGGAAAATACCTCAACATGAAAGTTATTTATAAAACGATAGAAAAAATTTTAAAAAAATAATTTTTGTTGGATGAAATCTTATACCTAAAATCGTGATAAATCATGATAAATTATGAAAAATTATGATGAGATAACCTAAAAAATAGTAATAAATCATTAACAAGGATATTTAGAAAAATATAAAGAAAAAATTAAGAAAGAATACAGTGAAAAATTAAGGAAAATTAAGGAAAAAATATAAAGAAAAATATTAAAAAAATAATTATAAATTTTAAAATTTTATTAATCATCAATGACTTCATAATATGATCCTTCTGCACATGGTATGCATACTGGCTTTCCACCACGATTCAAGTGACGACCATCAGTAATCTTTTCACCACAAACTGAACAGAATACACTGGTATGTGGCTTACCTGGCATTTGGGAAGGATTCAATTCAACATGGACTTTTTCAACTTTAAATAATTCCTCGGCAGGTGTTCTTTTAAACCTTTCAATCATTTCATCTTTGGTTTCTTTTATTTTTTCTTGCTTGTTGGCATCTGCATCGGAAACCCTAATTGTTTCACCAGTATCCATATTATAGAAAGTTACAGCAAACTTGCCGTAATACATTTGCTTTAGGGACCTTTTCCCCATAGTGCATTTGGTGACGGATTGAACTGCATCCGCCATACATCTATCAATTTCTAAAAATACAATCAGGTTCTTATGACGCTTGTTCAATTCAAAGCCCATCAATTCCATACCATACATTGCAAGCTTAGTTCCAATGGCTATTCCTCCGCAGATTTCTCCGTGAAATTCCCCTGCTTTAGCCAATTGTTCCTCATAGTCTTCTACACTTACCATATTAACACCCTTTATAAAAATCATAGAAAATTAGAAAAAAATGAAAAATAAAAAAATGAAATCCAATCTATTGGAAATGAAAAATTAAAAAAAGAAAAAAATGAAAAAAATAGGCTTATTCTAAAACAGTGTGCCTATTTTTCAAGTCCTCTTCGGTTTTTCCCATAGCTTCCATCAATTCAGAAACTAAACCATCAAGGAAAACCAATGAAGTCAATTCGAAAGCAGTTCCAAGAGGAGTCAATGAAGTATAATTTCCTTTAATTTGCCTTTTAAGATAGTTTTCATCATCCACTTCAACTTTTGTTCTACCTTTTACATGAATGATTCCATCTGCCAATTGGCCTAAACTGCTTTCTGGATAAGAGGTCAATGCCAATACTTTTGCACCTCTTTTTTTAGAAATCTTAGCAGCGGTTACAATGGTATTGGTCTCTCCAGAACCGGAAATAGCTAAAATGCAATCTCCTGCATTGATAGCTGGAGAAATGGTTTCACCTACAACATAGGAACTTAAGCCTAAGTGCATCAATCTCATTGCAAATGCTTTAGCTGCAAGCCCGGATCTACCTGCACCAGTTACAAAGATGTTGTCTGCAGTTGTAATAATTTCAATAAAATTTTCTATATCCTCTTCAACTAAATACTCTTCTGCATCACGAATATTGTCTAAAATTGCCTCAATTGCTGATAACATAAACTCCATTTAAATCTCTACCTAAACTTATACATAATTTCAATAATTATTAAATTAACTTGAAACGCATATGAAAACTAAATTAAAAAAACAAAAATTTCTAATAAATAATTTGAAATTAGATAATAATATTATATTCATTAAGATATTTAAAATTAATCAGTGACAAAAACAAAAAGTTTTTTTAATATTTTCAATAAAAGAAAATATATATTTTCAAAACAAAAATGGGGTTTAGAGGGATTCAATGCCAAATCGCGAAAAACAAAATCAGGATGATGTGATCAATAATGAAAATAATGTCATTAAGCCTGAGATTGGAATTGAAATAGATGGAATATCCTTTAATTACAAGTTCTTTGAAACATTGGAATCATTGTCAAAAACATATTCCCAAAGAAAGACTGCAAAGGAATTGAAAGTGTCTCACTCCGTGCTTAACAGAAGAATCAAAAATGCGGAAGACAAGCTTGGTGAGAAACTGGTCATTACCGTAGGTTCCGGTTCTGAATTAAGCGAAAAGGGATATGAACTCTTGGACCTTTACTACAAATACAAAAACCGATTGGAAGATAGGGAAGAGATCATTATCGCTGGAGGGCACATCATTACAGGACTTCTCCAGGCAATCAGCTATGACTTGCCGTTTAAGACATTGATTTACAGCAGTGATGACGAAAGCGCATATGAACTTGCTAAACAGGATTTGGTTGACATTTTAGCATTAGACGACCCTTTACTCGCTTTTGAAAATGACTTGAACTTTACAGCTATCGCTTATGACCATTTGGTCTTGATTTCCCCGAATCATGGAAAAACAATTGAAAAGATAGAAGATTTGGAAGGATTGAAATTTATTGGAGTTAAAGGAAGTGCTCAAAGGTTGGCATGGAACACATTAAGACAGGAAAACATTAATTTTACAATAGATAGAGAAGTGAAATCACAATTTGATGCATTCAAGATTGTTAGAAACTCTGATGAATACTATACTTTCTTAAACGCAAGCTATTTCAACGGAAATGAAATCCTAAAAAATGAAACCCGCCACGTAATAAGTTTGGTTCAAATAAATGATACAAAAGATGACATTTATAATTTGATTGAATATTTACTTTTTGATGGGCAAATAAAAATAGGAGAACAAGGATTTATACCTATGAAACCTTGGAAAACTAGATAACTATTAAATAAAAATAATAGAAAAAATATAGAAAATAGAATAAAAAGCTAAATAAAAAAAGAAATAAGTTTCATTAGATGAAACTTAATACCAACTTATTTTATTAAATCAGAATCAGATTGGTCTAACCATTGATTTACTATTTTTACAGCACAATAGTTACCGCACATTGTACAGGTATCCTCTTCTTCAGGAGGCCTTTCATCTCTTTTTGCACGTGCAGCTTCTGGGAACATTGCACATTCGTATTGAGCTTCCCAATCTAATCTTTTTCTTGCTTCAGCCATAGCCAAGTCTTGAGAACCATCGATTTGACCGCTTGCCAAGTCACCTGCATATGCACCGATTCTAGTTGCAATTACACCTTCTTTCACATCTTCAGGAGATGGTAAAGCCAAGTGTTCTGCAGGAGTTACATAACAGATGAAGTCTGCTCCAGCTTTTGCAGAAGATGCTGCTCCAATAGCTGAAACGATGTGGTCATAACCAGGTGCCACATCACACACAATAGGTCCTAACATATAGAAAGGAGCATTGGAACACATTTTCTTTTGAATCATTACATTGGTTGGGATTTCATTGATAGGAATGTGACCTGGACCTTCAATCATACATTGTACACCAGCATCACGGGATCTGTCAATCAATTCTCCTAAAATAATCAATTCTTGAATTTGAGCCCTATCGGTTGAATCAGCGATGGAACCTGCTCTCATACCATTTGCAAGGGAAAGAACCACATCATGTTCCTTTGCAATTTCCAATACATAATCAAAGTTAGAGTATAATGGATTTTCCTTTTCATTTTCTACAATCCAACCGGACATGAATGATCCTCCACGGGATACAAGTCCTGTTACACGGCCTTGCCTTTTGAGTCTGGTCAAGGTTTCAATGTTGATACTACTGTGGATTGCCATAAAGTCAATACCATCTTTGGCCTGTTTTTCGATGGTGTTGAATAAGTCATCTTCAGTCATGTAAATTACTGAACCGTCTCTTCTAATACTTTCGATAGCTGCTTGATATACAGGTACGGAACCAACTGGCAATGGAGACATGTCTAAAACTCTATTTCTAATTACATCTAAATCTCCACCAATACTTAATTCCATTAAACAGTCTGCACCATTATCGATTGCAATTTGTGCTTTTAATACTTCTTCATCAAAATTAACGATATCTGTTGAAGTTCCAACAGTTGCGTTGACTTTTGTTCTAAGTCCTGCACCAATACCTGATGCTTCAATATCCCTGTTTACATTAGATGGGATTACAATAGTACCGTTTGCAACAGACCTTAATATAAAATCTTCGCTAACTCCTTCAATTTTAGCGACATGTTTCATTTCTTCTGTTAATATTCCTTTTTTTGCATCACTTATTTGTGTCATTATTTATCTCCAATTTTATTTTGATAATGCTAGATTATTATAAAATCAATATTTATGAGAATCCTTTATTTTCTTTGAATCATGTTGAGGAATCGCTAAATTTAAATTCAAATATATTTTACTAAAATAAAGTTTAATTTAATTCTATTTGAGTTGATTTTATAATTTTATTTAATTATTTTATCTAATATAAAGATATCTATTTTATATGGTCTTTATTCGCAAAATAAAGCATTTATAAGCCTTTTTTATCAAATACCTTTGATATATATCAAATGTATTTTATTAAATTTTAAGTGATTTTAAAAATAGGTTATGAAAATTAAAAAATTAAAAAAAGATATGCGAAAGAAAATAAATGAAATTAAAGATCGAAGATATATGAAAAAATTGAAAAAATAAAAAATAGAATTTAATATAATAAAAAAAGAAAGATAAAAAAAGTAAAAAGAATGATAGATTATTTATAAAATTCAACCATTCTATTGTATGCTTCATCAAAAGTAGGCATATTTGTTTGGCATCCTTGCTTTTCAACAACAAATGATGAAACAGATGAAGCGAATTTCGCAGCTTCCTCTAATGAAGCACCATAAATAAGCCTGGAAACAAATCCTGCCTTATATGAGTCTCCTGCACCAGTAGGATCTACAGCTGGCCTGTAAATAGATTTGACTTCTATTTTGCCCTCATCCTTACTGTAGATAATGCTTCCTTCTGAACCGCAAGTCTTCAAGACAATCTCTGGACCAAAATCCATCAATCCATTAATGTCTACATTTAAGGACTCTTGAATTCTTTTGATTTCATGATGGTTTCCAAATAGAATATTTACATTGGAGATAACTTCCTTTAATTTTTTAGGACTGTACAATCCAAGGTCTTGACCTGGATCAAAGGAAACCAGTCTTTCCTCTTCCTTAGCAACAATTCCTGCCTTGCAATTGAAGTGAGGGTCACCTGTTGCCAAATGAACTGCCTTGAACTGCCTTATCTTTTCCCTTGGAACATCACTGTCATGGAACTCTTTGCCCGCACCCATGTAGAAGTAACTGATCTGGTCCTGATTATTGTTTGTCATGACAAATGCTGTCGGAGTGCTTTCCTCTTCTGAGATGATTAATGCTTCAGTGTCAACACCTAATTTTTGCATATTCTTGTGATAAGGGGAATCAATGAATTCACATCCTACAGCAGAGATCAAACCGGTTTTCATTCCCAAAGTTGCACCAATCATAGCGCCATTAGCTGCAGCACCGCCATTCAAGTTTTTCATTGTTTTCATAGGTGCAGAATGATTGGCCTCGGGAAACTCATCAACTGTGATGATATAATCCAATGCAGTATGTCCCACCGCTAATAAATCTTTTTTTACACTCAAATAAATACAACCCTTTTCGCTCTTGTTTTTAACTGTTTAAACCGTTTTAACTGTTAATAAAAAATCATTGAAAAAAAGCATTAAAAACTTAATCAATGACCTTTTTTAGATAAAATAAGATTAAATATGATTATTTTTAAAAAAATAATGCTAATTATAATCTTATTAATGAATTAAATAATATTTACTGATTTAAATTTAGAAAAAATTCAATCAAAAAATATTATTGAATTGAAAAATTTTTTTCTAAAATTAGTACAATATTATTTTAGACTTCCCAATATTTAATGATTTTTATTAACATATGTTATGTAAAATTTTTCGATAGAATCGAAACAAAAAAATCATCAACATTTTAGTAATGAATATTTTATTTTTATAATAATTTTAACTTGCGATAGCATTTGAAAACTAATATTTTAATTAAAAATTTTTTTGATTCTGAAATGTATTTAACTATTTTAAAACATTTTGAGAAATTGTTTAATAAAAAAAATTTATTAATGGAAAATTACAATATAATAATTATATAGATAAATTTATTGAATTTTCTTAAATTTAATCTAGATAAAAATTAGTTTAGCTGTTTAAAAAACGCAATGGTTAAATTGAAATGTAAACAAATAATGAAAAATAATCGATTGTCTGATGTATTAGGTAATATATTGGATAATTGATAGCGGATGGTGGTTTTTATTTCCGAAGAAGAAATTGAAACTTTAAAAGAAAGATTAGCTAAAAAAGATGACAAACTTAAAAATCAGGCAAGCGAATTGAATCATTTAACAAATGAGGTCATTCCTGAATTGAAAAAGCAGAACAAGGAACTAAAGATAGTTAAAAAGGAACTTACTGAAGCATTGGAAGCAAGTACAAAAAAATATTTTGATCAATTGGAAATAAATGCGGATTTAAGTGAAAGCGTTGCTAAAAAAGGCGCAGGTCTTCAATTAGCTAAAGTCAGATTGGAAGAAATTGAAAAGCTAGTTGTTGAACTTGAGGCAAAAGCTAATGAGAAAGAAGCAGAAATTGCAGCTACAGAAGACTTGTCTGATGAGGAAAAATCAATAGTTGACAAACTAAACAATAAGGTCAATAAATTGAACAAAGAATTGGAAGCGAAAGACAGAGTTATTGACAATAAGGAAAAGGAAATCGTAAGAAAACAAAACCAATTAAAAGACAAAAACTCTGAAATTGCTGACTTGAAAGAGAATCTAATTCCTAAACTCAAAGCTGAAACTGCTGAAATCAATGCTAAAATGAAAGCTAGAGAAGCAGAATTTGAAGCGGAAAATGCAGGAATTGGAGGAACAATCGCTAAGTTAGAAGCGGAAATTAAAGACCTCAACGAAAAATTAGATAACAAACAGAGAGATTACAATAAGTTAAGCACTGCAATGAATGCAAAAGACAAAACTATTAACTCTCTTAAAAACAAAAACCAACAATTATCTGAACAGCTTAAAGAGCAAGACAACAAAGGATTCTTTAGCAAAATCAGAGGCAGATAATTATAATTAGATTAATTAATTTTTATTAATTAATCACTTTTTCTTTTTTTTACAAATTTTATACACTATGCTATTTTTAGAATAATAATTTTTTATAGTAATTATTTTTTAAGTAATTATTTTTTTAGAAAAAATTCTATTTTTAAAAACAAAGTTTGAATATAATCAAACAAATAATTGTGGGATTATTTTGAAAAAAAATGGAAAAATTTACAAAAATAGAAAATAAAAAAATAAGAAAAATAGTTAAAAGTAGATAACTCCCAACTATTAATAAAAATTTTGGTCCAGGTTTTTGACCGAAGGTCAAAAAAGCTGGGTTAAGCTTCTTGTCTTAACCTTTTAACTACAAAGTCCTTATCTAAAGAGAGTAAGAATGAAGCTGCTCTTGGTCCTTGTTTTTGACCAAGAATCATTTTGTAAATAGCTTGGAAAGCCTTTTGTGGTTTTAATCCATGGCTTTCTAAAACTTCATACATAGCATCATGCAATTCTTCAGCAGATGAGAACTCTTTTTCTTCCATTAAATCTGCAAGGTCTTTCAAGAATGCAATTTGATCATCTGGAAGAGGCAATTTTGGAATGGAATCATATTGAACTTGGAACTTGACGAATTTAGGAGCATATTTGTCTAACCAAGCAACTACATTATCCACTCTTTCATCATATTGAGCCAATTCAAGTTCGGTTAAGTCACAGAAGTCCTTATCCTTAAAGCTTTTAGTCAATTGTGAATTCTTTTTCAAAATGCCAAAGATCTTTTCAAGGTCTTTTTCTCCAACAATTTGATAAGCATTAACCAAGAATCTGAAAGGAGGTCTGAATGGCAATGGAGCATCTGCCTTGATTTGAGCATTTTTATAGATGCTTTTGAATTTTCTTCCTTCTTTTTCAGATGGAGCTTCTTCCTCTCCGTAGAATACCCTTTCAACTTTATCAAAGGTGTCCATAAAGTCTAACCATGGCATTTTTGGAGAGAAATCTTTGGATTTCATTGGTTTGCTTCTGAATAAGTAATAGTTAAGACTTTCTGCAGGTCCGATTTCCAACCATTGTTCTGGAGTGAAGAAAACACCATGAGATTTACTCATTGCTTCACCATCTAATGTAATCCATTCATATGGAACTGGATATGGTGCTGGGTAATCAAAGATCTCTTCAGAGATTACACTACTTACATCGTAAGATCCACCAGCTGCTGCATGGTCTTTTCCAAATGGTTCACAAGTGGTTCCGAAGATTTTCCATCTTGCTGCCCATTCAACTCTCCAAGTAAGTTTACCGTTACCTGATTTAATGTCCATTTCACCATCGTGACCGCATTCACATCTGTATTTTACAATGTCTCCATCGAAGTCATATGCTTCAGTGGTGTTTACTCTTCCACATTTTTCACAGATTGGGTTGTAAGGTAACCAGTGGTCTGCGAGTGGCTCTCTTCTGTATTGGTCAAAAATGGCTTTGATTTCATTGTGCTTTTCAAGGGAGATTCTGATTGATTCAAGATAAGATCCATCCTTATACATCTCAAAACCAGATTTAGGGGTAATTTCAATACCATAAGCATCAAGAACTTTGAATAAAGGTTTTTCAAAGTGTTCTACAAAGTTTTTACAACATCCTTCAGGACATGGAATCATAGAGTATGGCATACCAAGGTATTGATCATAAGATTCAGGAAGTGGGAAAGGAACTTTTCTAAGTGGATCGTGGTCATCTGCAATCCAGATGGTTTCAGCATCATTTCCCAATTCACGCAATGCTTTTCCAATAGCATTTGCAATGAACACGTCACAAGAATTTCCAATATGTATAGAACCTGATATAGATGTACCACTTGCTATGACATGTTTTTCTACATCCATTTCATTTAATTCCTCAGCGATTCTTTCAATCCAATGTTTCATTGTTTCACCATAATAATTATAAAAGCTGCTTTCAATTTAATGCGTTTAATATTCCAAACTATATATGAAAGCAATAATGAAGTAATAAATTAATATAAATTCGATACTATTGATAATAAATATTCAATATAAATATCCAATGAAAATATCCTAATAATTTATTATATTATATATTTTTATTATCATCTTATAAAAAATTAATTACGAAAATTTGAAATTAATCAAAAAATCTAGATAAAAATTATATTAAAAAATAGATTTGGAAAATTTTTTAAAAATTTATAGAAATTTTATAAAAATGCCATTAAAGGATGTAAATAGGATTCTAAAAAAAGAACCCTATTAAGTGGAAAAATAGAGTCAAGCTCTATATAAAAATAAATTTAAAAAAATAGGCAAAAAACAATGCCTATGAAATTAATTAATAAATTATTAACTTCAAGATCAATCAATAAAGTAGATTGAACTTATTGTTCAAATCTACGTCTGTCGATTAATTCTTGACGTTTACCTGCGTTCCAACCACCGTTTGCAGATTTAGCGTGACCTACTTGTTGTACGTAACCAGTAATTCTGTCATACCATTCTACATCAGCAGTTTCACCACAGGAAGGACATTTGTTGCTTAATCCTTTCATTAAGGTTTTACAGTGTAAACAGAAACTGAATGCTGAACTGTAAGCCCAGAAACCAATGTCAGATTTTCTTGCAATCTTATTGGTTAAGCTCATTAATGCATCAGGATCAGAGTATGATTCACCCATGAATGCATGGAAGATGTGTCCACCAGGAGTTAAGCTGTGGTATTTACCTTCGATTTTGACTTTGTCAGCAAAGGAAATGTCACTGTTTACAGGTACATGTGAAGAGTTAGTGTAGTAGTTAGCTCCATTGTCACCTTGTAAGATTGCTTTGTCTCCGAATTGTTCTTTATCTAAGGTTGCAAATCTGTATGCAGTGGATTCTGCAGGAGTTTGCAATACAGACCATCTGAGTCCAGTTTCTTCTTGTAAGGATTTTGCTCTTGCATTGATGTATTCTAAACATTTGATACCGAATTTATTTGCATCAGGGTTTTCGATTCCTTCACCGAATAATGCAAGTAACATTTCATTAAGACCACAGAAACCAAATGATAAGGTAGCGTTTTGGATTCTGTAATAGGTTTCACCATCAACTTTTTGATCTAAGAATGGTAAGATATCAAAGTTGTTTAAACAGTTAAGACCTTGGTTTCTTCTAATCATTAAGGTTTCAACAGCTAAATCCATGTAGTTGTCTAAGTATTCGAATACATCGTTTTCATCTCTGGATTGGTATCCGATTCTTGGTAAGTTCAATGTTACGTAAGCTAAGTTACCGGTTCTTAAACAGTCTTGTTCCCAGTCACCGGTCCAGGTGTCTTGGAGACAGGTTCTGCAACCCATGTAGTTAGCCATTTGACCTCTGTATTTAGGTAACATGTTTACGAAGTAGGATGAACCGTATTTTGCAGAAAGTTCATGAACTAAACGTAAATCATCATCATAGTCACCTTTTAAGGTCTCTTCACGTAAAGTGTAAATTGTATTTGGGAATAAGTGAGGTTTACCTTCGGAATCTCCTTCAAGCAAGATTTCAGTGAATGCTCTTTGGATCATTCTGGTTTCATCTTCAAAGTCAGCATAAGTTCCTACAACTTGTCCTTTTGGACCATATGCAGTAACATCTTGCAAGAATTTTGGAACTCCGAATTCTAATTGCATACTTGTAAATGGAACTTGGGAACCTCTTGCTGCATAAGCCATGTTCAAGTTGTAAACTAACATTTGAATGGATTGTTTTACTTCATCATAGCTTCTGCCGGTTGCAAATGGTGCAACAAATACGTTCCAGAGGGACATAGCTTGTCCACCAGACATGTTTTGCTGTGCTGCTAACATGATTTCACCGGTATGGTTCATCAATGTTTCCATATGGGAAGGAGGTGCAGCAACTGAAGTGTGATCTCCAGTACCGTCTACTTTAAGACCATGTTTAATGAATGCTCTTATATCGTGTTGGAGACAGTTCAATGGTCTTCCAGCAAAGAATTCTAAGTCGTGAATGTGAATGTCACCAGACATGTGTGCATCAGCTAAGTGAGCTGGTAACATGTGTAAGAGAGCATATTGTTTTAATGCTTCATCAGCAACATACTTGTGAATGGATTCAGGGTTATGCATCATGTTTGCATTGTCTCTTGAACCGTTTTCAATTAAGGAAGTGATGTTGTAAACAGGAATACCTAAACGAGTGTATCTGCTTCTTAAATCTTCTAATCCGTATTCTACAAGTTTTGTGTTTACTATTTCCCTAATCATAGGAGCGGTAAGGTATTCGACATTGAGTTTTTTGAGTTCTTTCCAAACTTCAGTAGCAATTTCAAAAGCGGTTTCTTGGGAAGCACCAGTTTCTTCAACTAAGGTACTTGCAATCTTTGCCATGTCGAATGCTTCAATTTTATCTCTGGAAGAACGTACTTTTAAAGTAGTTTTTGCTAAGTATTTGTTAGCTGCTTCAGAATCAACTTCTTCCAAACATTCGTAAACAATCTTTTTAATCTCTTTAGTGCTGATTCCATCGTATAAGTTTTCAACAACAGTTGAAACAATCCTTTCAGATTCAAAGTATGGAGCATCAACCATAACTAAAGACTTTAACAATTTCTCATAACTGAAAGCTTCACAAACACCGTTGTTTTTCTTAACGGTGATTTTAGCTCTTCTAATATCGTTTTCTACATTATCGACTTTTTCCACTTTAACACCTTCATTTAAAATAAAATCAAATAATAAATAATTAATTGAATAATTATGTAATCATGAAAATTTAGATAAAACTTTCAAAGTGATTACTAATAATTATGTACTTACATGTATAATATCCGTTTGAAATTATACGAAAGTTAGTAACTATACAAAAAGTTAGTTACTTCACGAAATAATATATGTAATAAGATGTATATAAATCATTCGTTTTGATACGAACAAAATATATTGCAACAATTGTGATGATGGAAAATACTTAAAATTAATAAAAAATACTTAAAACCAATTAAAAAATTAAAAATTAAGGATAATATTAACCTTAATCAATGAAATAAGAATCCAATAGAAACCATTACCCAATTGCGAATCAAATAATTATTTTCCAAAGAACACATCCAATGAACTTTGCTTGGATTTATCACTTTCAAATAATGAATTAATACCAAATTCTTGAATTTCCAATCTTTGCTCAAGGTAGTGAGATACAGGATACCTATTAACAAGGTTCTGTGAAATTTCAAGATACTTGACTACAGATCCCTTGGATACACTGAGAATCAAGTCTCCACCACATTTACATTTACCTGTTAAAGGCATTCTTCTATACTTTGCACCGCATTTAGGACATCTTACTTTCTGCTTGGAGAAAGCTCTTGAATTTCCCATAATGTCCGGCAAGAAGTGAGAAGACAATACTCCCTCTACAACCCCCCTTTGGTCAACTGCCCTAATGAGTTCAGCTAAATTGATTTGAGCTTCAACTTTCTCCTTCATGGATCCTAAACGTTTGTATAAGCAAACTTTTGGCCCTGCATGAATGCTTGAAGTGTGATGTGAGAACATCAAGTCATGATATTGCTCGTCAGTACCTAAATGCTTTGCAACGTTATCCACCAAATCCAACATATCTGCAGGTTTCAAAGGTTCCTGAGACCTTTCAAAGAATTCAAGTGGGAATCTTTCAAAGATATCGAGGTTGTGAGATTCATCATCTATCTCCTCTGGATCTATACGAGTGGATAAAACCAAAGGAGCATCCATACTTCCTCCACGAGTGCTTGGCAAGTATGATTTTGAGAAGTTGATCAATGCATCCAATAACAATAGAACGGAATCTTCATCACTGTCACAGTTTCTCCTTTTTGCAGAATGGAAATAAGGGTGTGCGTAACATCCTAATGCCTTGGTGAATCCTACGATACGGCCCAATACTCCTGCAGATGTGTGGGGAGCAAGACCTGCAATAAGATGTCCAATCAAGTCATACTTGTCCTTAACATTATAGAACCTTTCCATTCCATAATACCTCTCAAGCAAGTCATCAACGAAATTAGCCACACCTACCAAATACTCACCGCAATTATCGGAAACTACAATATCCTGAACCTTAAGTTCAATGATTTGGTCCTCGCTGACAATGTCCTCGCCATAGCAGTCCTTAGTATATCCCATTTCCAATAATTTTGGAACAGTTACTCCAATTTCTTTTGGAATAAAATGGGTTAGTGGCAAGTCAGTGGAGTCATGACGGATAGTTCCTTCCTTAAATGTGAACACTCCATTCTTAGCCCTTAAGATACCTTTTTCCAAAGGTTCCGGAAGCTTATCTTCAGAGATTAAACCTATAACCCCTTTGACCTCATCGACTTTACGAACCCCAACATTATTGGAGGCCTTTGAAAGCATATGCGCCAAATTAATATCCTTTTGGCCGGATTTGCCTATAACAGTAGGAGATCCGCAATGTGGACAAATAGCTTGGAATGAACTTAATCTGCAATCAGGATTGGTACATTCCCTTCTTGCGAATTCAACTTTAATCTTTTTCTTTTTGGCAGCTTCTGCAACCAAACGTCTGTTTCCACCATTGTTTCCAATAGGGAAAAGCACATGAGGAGCCGGTCTCATCAATCTTTCTTTTGATTTTTCAGGACGGCCAACCCTTGTACCTATATAGCATGGAGCCTTATCCTTTATCTCAAAATCGATATTCTCATTGATGATGTCAACGACTTTCATCTTGTAATACTCATCAGCGAGATACTTTGAATAATCTCCATTTATAGTCTTAAGTAAGCTATAAGCATAATTTTTGTCAATTATTACTTTCCCATCCTTAAGCTTATGGCATAATCCCATAACTTCCAAGATTCTCTTTTGATAGGATAAGTCAAGTTCTAAATCCTCTCCATTTAGATATCCATTTTCCAAATAGTCCCTTCTTGTATCTAACCATTGGCTTAAGTCAACTAAATCCTTAATGGAGATATCATTGTAATAATAAGTGTATTCCGGATGCAAAGGCACATTAAACTCTTCAGTGATCTTAAATGCCTCTTCAATAGTGAATTTCTTGGTTTGCAATGAATTTAAATCGAATGCCTCTTTTTCCTCATCGGTGAATGATTGGTATTTTTCTGAATTCCTTATTGTTTCAATCCACCATTCCTCACACCAGCAAGCACCTAACATTGGCTGGTTATTCCTTAGGAATTCACCAAATGCAACAAGCATGTCTCCAAGGAAAAGAATCTCAACAACTTTTCCCTTAACCTTTCTTGCATCCTCAATTGAATCCAATCTGCGAACTTCACCGGATTTCAGTTTTACAGTTGGACCTTCAATTGAATCAACAGGAACTACACAGTTACCTTTTCCAGGCCTTTCGATTTTAAGCTGTGTTCCAACTGCCAAAAATTCCAATAGCTCCATTGTTGCAGGGTGAACACCCATAGTTGCAAGACCAGTGTTTCTTGAACGGCCATATCTAAGTCTGAATCCGCCTTTTTCAGAAGGATATCCTAAAACAGGCCTTCCACCAATGATATCGTGAGCATATTTGGAATGTTCAAAGAGTTCATCCTTATCAATGATATTGTCATCAATCTCTTCAACAAGCTCTTCGCCATCAGATTGGGAACCTTCATCTTCCTTAGAGGAACCTACACCTTTAGCATATTCTGCTAAAAATTCCCAACTGTCCAGTTTAAGGATGTGAGCATATTTTAAGATCTTTTTGGATTTCTGAATAACCCCTTCAACCATCGCAAGAAGAGCACCACCTCTAATGTTATTGGTTTCTACACGAGGCAAGTCTCTGTGAGACACTTCCACTTGGTCTGTTGGCTCACCGCTGACTTCAACTGGAATGCTTCTTGCAGCTAATCTAACCTCTTCAGGAGTTGGAGAGTATTGCAAGTTAGTTACTTCTGATTCGTAAAGCTCAACTTCTTCCACATATCTTTCAATCTCATCATCAGTAGGCTTATAAACGTCAAGACCAGTAGCTACACGTATCTTATCACCTAAAAGTACGGATAATGCAGCTGCAGTACCTCCTGCACTACGAATAGGACCTGCAAAGTATACGGCAACATATTTGCTTCCATCTGAATTGCTTTTGATCTTTACTCCAGAAATACCTTCCAAAGGAGCTGCTACAACCCCTTCTGTTAAAATAGCTAAAGCTGTTCTGAGTCCCTGATCAGCAAAAGCCTGTTTTTCAGCCTCTAACTTAGCACCAGTTTCTTTTGATTCCTGAGATGCGATTTCAGCAGCAATCTCAAATGCCACTTCTTCCCTAGACATATCCTTTTCCAATTCTTTGATACGCTTTGCAATGCCTTTAGGACCTACAAGCCCTTCCACTCTCTCTGCTAAGTCCTTTGCCAATGGAATTTCAGTCTCTAACTGAACATCAAACCCTTTTGATCTTGCCTCATTAGCTATCTCATAGAGCTTGAGAGTTTCACTTTCCAATCTTTCAAAATAATCCATTCCAGCATCCATTATAATCACTGATAAATAAAAATAATAATTTACAAAAACTTGATTAATAATTTAATTTTTTTCTTATTTTTTCTCTAATATTATTATATTCCTTATCATATTTAAAAATATTAAGAGAGCATTTTAAAACTAATATTTCAGATGAGAATATTAAAAAATTCTAAATGAAAATTTTAAGAAATCTTAGATAAAGATATTAAGAAATTTTAAAAAAAAAATAAAACTAGAAAATAGTTAGCATGTGAACTAACAAAATAGTTTGAAATAAAATTAAAAGTGATAATCTTTAAAAAAT
>JAEEWY010000096.1 GCA_016291275.1 Methanobrevibacter sp.
AATATTAATTTTTGCCAGGTATTTTCCAATAAAGAAAAAAATGGAATAAATAAATTTGATTTATTTATTCTCTCAAAGATTAGATATTGCGAATATCCTCATCTCTAACAAATTGAATTTTATTCCTCATCATCCTCGTCTCTTGCACCTAAGAAAGAGAAACAGAAGATCAATACAAGAATCAATGCTGCAATAGGAACATAAATGCCGGATAATGACTTAGCTGCAATCTCTGAAATCTCAGAAGCCAAAAGGTCAGATATATCACCTGATTCACTGCCTCCAGCATCACCAGCACCTTGACCAAGAGAGGACAATGCATTAGCAATCAAACCTAAGTCAACTTGACCTAAGGAACTTGAACCAGAGGAATCCGCATTCCCAGAAAATGAGGAAGTGCCGTTTGTATGAATAATGGTATTTCCACCATTGCCTTGAGAATTGTCTGAACTTGAAGGTCGAGACCCGTCATTGGATCCTTCCCCATTAGGATTATATTTAGATCCAGTGTTTCCGGAAATCTTAGCCTTGCCTGATCTGTCATTGATGGCATCATTTCCTCCAGATTCCTTAGAAGATAATATATTGTCATCGATTACAGTTTCAGTAACTGTTTCATCAATGTCAATTGCAAATGGAGCGTCTTCATGTTGAATGTCATTATGTGATATGCGGGTATCATTGGTATAGCTTTGCAACGAAATTCCAGTATTGAACAAGTCTACAGAATCAGGATGCTCTGGACCTTGTGCCGGGTCTTGCGATTCATTTCCACGGGCTCTAATAAGGTTATAGGTAATGTTATTATGATTGGATGCATAAAGGGCAATGGTACTGAAGCTGCCATCTGAATAAATCTTATTGTAACTTATGTCATTATTGCTTGTCGCATACCCCTCTATAGCATAAATACCTGCCTTACTGGTACTGTTTAGAGTATTGTTCAAGATTTTAGCACCATCGGATATCTCTAAGGTTATACCATAAGTATAATTATTAGAATCAAGCTGGAAGTAGTTCTCTTCAACAAGAGTATCCTGAGAGTTGTGTCTTAAAATCAATCCCATGGCAAAGTAATCAGCTTCAATTGTAATATTGTTCTTGCTAAAAATGTTCTCACATGCATAAGTGACTGATTTACTTGTATCATCTCCAGAAGAACCCATTCCATAGAGGAAAGGATCGTGTCCGTGGATATATACATTATTCTCACTGATATTGTTCCTATTGGAATCATAGTAAATGTAGAGACCTATTAGAATGTTTACGGAAGGATTGTAAGGCACTTGGAAACCTTCCACAGTTGAAGTGACCTCAATGTCATTGTGAATGAACTGATTGTCGCTTGAGAAGTCAAATATCACACCATATGTTTTGGAAAGCTCGGAAATACTGCGAACCCCATCGATACAAATGGTTTCATAATAAGGATACAATTCACTTGTTCCAATAGCTAAGATGGTATTGTTTTCAATAAGGGTATCATAGGTCTCATAAGTCAAGAGAGCAAATACCAAATTGTCTCCTTGACATCTTATGCTGTTGTTTGCAACTGTATTGTTATAGGAGTCGCAAAGGTAAATTCCATAGGATGTATTCTTATCCCATATTGTGATATTGTTTCCTGTAATCACTTCATTATCCGCTTCATAAACATAAATTCCCCAAAGATTGCAATTGCTGTCATCAGTACCATTGTTTATAATATTGAAGTCTTGAACCTTACAGTTAGAGGTATTAACAAAGATAGTGGTATCCCTTAAGAATGCATTGTCACCAATAAGACTGACAATCTTGTTCAAGACAATCTTGCCTTTAGGTGAAAAGTTGCCACTGAATACCAGCACATCTCCATCTAAAACAATGTCTGTTAACTTGCCGTTTGAATCGAAATAGGTATTGTAGTTCTCTTCAGTTACCTGATAAACGGTAACATCACCCCATTCAGGTGAATAGTCAATTGAAATAGGATAGAGGATAAGCCTATCCCCAATGTGATTGTTTTCACATAACCAGCTTTCAGTAGATGACTGTGCAATGTTTATTGCATAATCATTTGAAGTGTAGATAGTGTTATTGTAAATGGAAATGTTATAAGGCCTGCTGGATCTTGATTGGTAAATGGATAAGATACCGATTCCCAATCCGGAACCTTGGTTTGCGCCAATATTGGATAATGAGTTTACAATGTTGTCATAGACCTCAGTGTCTTGGGGAGTGCCCTTAATGCTTATTCCAGCACCTGACAGGAAGTCTATTGTATTGTTGTGAACCCTTGAATTATGACCGCCTTCAACATCCCCTATTCTTATACCTTCTCCACTGCTGTTTATCTGGATATAGTTTCCGTAAACGTCACTGTTGGAACCTACAAGGATACCTGCTCCAATCAAATCTGCATTGTAAATGGAGTTATTTGCAATTAAGGTGTCATTTCCACCATAAATTCCGTAATCTCCACCAAGCCCATTGTTCTCATCAAAACCTGTTATATTGTATATCCTGTTTCCGGTAATGATATTGTGAGGATAGCTTGAATGGATACCCCTATACATGCGGATAATGGTATTGTCAGCTACAGTGTTGTAGTTTCCAGTCAAATAGACACCGTAAGACCAAAATGAAGGAGTCTCAGCAGTTGCTCTAATCGTATTGTTAGCTATGATATTGTTATTGGATATGGAAGCTCCATAACAAAGGTATACTCCATAGGAATTTTCAACTGTGATGTCATTGTTAACAATTGAATTCCAATGGGCATCCCTTAAGCTGATACCGGAATGCTGCCAACTGCTATTGTCTCCTGAATTCTCTTCATCAGGATTGACCTCTGATGAGTCTATTGCAGTGTTTACTGGAACAACAGTCTTAATGATATTGTTTTCCACAATACAATTATAGGTAAAGCTGTCAAGGGAAATAGGATAGCCGTTATGTCCTGTAGTGAATATGTCATTGTTTGAAACCTTTATGCAACTGGAACCGATTACCCAAACTGCAGATATATCTGGAAGGTCTGATTCAATCTTCAAGTTGGAAACAATTGCATCATAGGCAAAATTCTCATTAGAAACGCCTTGGTAATATATTGGAGAATTCTTCAATATTGCATTGTTTTCAGTACTTGTAATTGTCAAAGGAATATTTATTATAAATTTCTTATTAGAAAAATTACCGGACAAATTAATAGTATCATTAGCTTTCACCAATGAATTGATTAAATTACCATCAGAATCAAAATAACTTGAATAATTGTCTTCGGTTATAGTGTGTATTGATTTTTCACCATCTCCAATCTTGGATTCGGATTGTGAATTCTCATTTGATATTTCTTCAATGGAATCATCCATATTGGATATGCTGCTCTCATCGATTGAATCGGATATGGAGTTGGATTCAGAAGCATCTGAAGCCCCTACATTATCAAGATTTATAGCATTGGAAACTGGACTGGATTCCAAGCTATCTGATAGATTATAATCCAAATCATCAATATTTGATGCGCAAGCAGTGTTTAATCCGATTAAAAGAAAAACCATAACGAACAGTAAGCTAAAACCGATTATTCTTTTACTTCTCATCAAACACCTCCAGTAATTTTCTTTTATTCAACAACTATTTTCAAATAACTTAAACCTAGATAAAAGTTTTTAAACTAAGTTAAAGTCAATCTTTCATAAATATTTTTCAATTAAAGTTTCTTTATAAAATATAAAATATATTTGAAAATATATTTGATACATTATTAATTTATAATTTTTAATATTAATAAACATATCCCCCATAATAATGAAAATGTAAAAATAGAAAAAAGGAAAGAGAATGCAGAAAGTGAAAAAAAGCAAAAAAATGAGAAAAATAAGATTATATAACAGTGTTATATAACTGTTCTATAAAAAAATAGCAGGGCCTAGATTTGAACTAGGGCTCTCGGGGTTATGAGCCCCGCGGGATCACCAGACTACCCCACCCTGCTAAACGAATAAACAAGGATAAGTTCCTTTAACATTATAATATTAGACACCATCATATATAAATATTTGCATAGAAAGGGAAAGAGCTCCCCTATCATAAATAGCAATAAATATAGAATAATTAGTCTTTAAAATAAAAAAAATAAAAAAGAATAAAATTTATTCTTTTTCAGCTTCAACTGCAACTTCCTCTGCTTCCTCTAAATCTTTTTCTGCATCTTCTAAAGCTTTGAGACGTTTATCAAGATCTTCGATTTTAGCATCGGTTGCATTGGTGAACTCACTGAACCTTTTCTCTAAAGCTTCAATGCTGTCACAAGCAGTGGTATACCTTTCTTCTAAGGAGGACAAATCATCAGTAGTCACTAAGGACCAGCTTTCAATCAATTCCTCACTTCTTTCATCCAAGAAGGAATCCAATCTTTTTGAAAATGCATCTGTAGTGTTAGCATAGGATTTATCAATGTCCTTAAAGGTATATTTAATCTTATCACCCATGGATTTCTTCTCTTGAATATCTTCATCTACAAGATTGCTAACATTACTCTCCTTAGGTGAAAATTTAAGAATTTCCTTAATGTCAATATTTCCATCATTTGCTGTTTTAATGTAATAGTACACTAAAAATACTATAGCAGCAACTAAAATAATGACAGCTAATAATTCAATAATATCCATAATAAAACCTCATTATAAGAATTATTCATTATCTAAAAAACCTAAACAAATTAAATCAATAATATGATATAAACTGAAAATCTATTTTTTGTTAAGTTTTTTCTCTTTTTCTTCAATTTCCTTAAGCATTTTTTCAAGCTTTTTAAGTTCGGTTTGAGCTTCAAGACGAGCTAAACGTTCATTGATTTCACTGTGCAAGTATCCTACATTGCTCATGACTTCCGCAGTGGAATCTCTAATTTGAGTGAGCTGTTCTTGTTGTTCAGCAGGCAATTGAATTGGATTTTCCATAATGCGTTTGTTTTCTAAATCCTTTTCAACCATAGCTATTTTCTTAAGCTCAATTTCTTTTTCCATTAATTTTAAAGTATTATTGGATTGACTTACCTTTTTCCATTGGCTTACAACAATGATAACAACAACAGCCAATATAATTACTAAAATAAGCATAAAGATTTGATCTGGAATAACTTCAGCAGCCATATTCTTTCCTCCATAATATCATATGAATCATATTTTAAAAATTCATTAAAACCGATTAAATTAAAAATTATTCAAATATAAATTAAAGATATTTAAATAAGAATAAGTATATTATATAATTAAGAGTATATAAAAATTTTTATAAAAATGCTTAAAAATTTAATATGCGATAATGCTTATGATTAACTAATACTAAAAAATTAAAAAATAAATTAAAAAAATAATAAAAAAATAAATTGAAAAATAAATAAAAAATAAATTAAAAAAACATTTACTTAAAACCAAAGTGATAATATGGTTGATGAAATCAAATCTTATGAAGAAGCTGGAAAAATCGTGTCAAAAGTAAGATCAGACGCTTCAAAAATGATTCAAAACGGCTTACCGATTCTTGAACTTGTAGAATTTGTAGAAAGCGAGATACTGAAGTCCGGTGCAGGGATTGCATTTCCTTGCAACGTTTCAATAAACGAAATCACTGCTCATTACACCTCTCCTGCAGGAGACACCAACAAGATGGTAACCGGAGACTTGGTAAAGCTTGACCTTGGAGCTGAAGTTAATGGTTACATTGCAGATTCCGCTGTTACAATAATGGTTCCTGGAGACAACCTTGAAGAGCTCTTTGATGAAGAGACATTGGAACTCAATCAAAGGATCATTG
>JAEEWY010000097.1 GCA_016291275.1 Methanobrevibacter sp.
CCATTCTTAAGTCATTGTTACAGTCTGCAAGAACTTTTTCAGCTTCTGCTTCACTTATGTCAAAGGTTTGTGAAAGTGCAAATACCGCTTCATTTGATGTAGGGGGTGTTCCTGCTGCTAAAATCACTTCAGACAATTCCTTTTTGAGATTCATATATTCATCTTCGCTCATGCCTATTTGGTTTAAGGTCATGTCTCTTAAAGGACAAGGTTTTGAAGTTTTACAACACCATACGAGTGATCCGAAACAGGTTGCAGGACCTTCGCCTAATCTAGTTTCTCTTGCAAATTTTTGCTTAATGTCTAAGAATTCTTGAGGAGTCAATCCAACTTCTTTTAAAGCTCCCATAATAGGGCAAGGTTTTACAGGAGGACAACAGAATGCGAGTCCTCTTACATCTCCTCCTCTACAAATATGTGACGGTGAATTTTCCCATGCCATAATTTTTCCTCTATTTGTAAATAATAAATATAAAATAATTTTAATTTTTTAATTAATGAATTTTTTATTTAAGAAATCACATTAATAATTAATTAAATTAATAATTAATATAACATTAATAATTTTGTTTGTTTATATTAATATAAGTTTTTAATTATATTTGAAAATCTTTAAAAATAGTTGTAAAATTCATGTTAACAATTTTTTAATTGTGAACTGTAAAAAATAGTTAATTTATAAAAAATAGCAAGTTAATAAAAATAGTAAGTTAAAAAATAGTTAGTTAAAAAAAAATAAAAAAAGAAAAGAAAAAGATTAGTGATCTTTAATCATATCAGCTTTTTCTTCACCAGTTAATTCTGCAACGATTTCTTCTGGAGTTCCAGTACTGAGGAGTTTTCCTCCTCTCATTAAGCTTGCCTTGTCACAAACATCCAATACGAAATCCATATCGTGAGAAATGATTACAAAGGTTTGGTCCAATTCGTCTCTTGCCTTTAAGATGGAATTGGTTACAATGATTCTTGTAACTGGGTCCATTGTACCTGTTGGTTCATCCAATACGACAATGTTAGGTTCCTTGATTAACACTTGTGCAAGAGCGACTCTGTGTCTTTCCCCTCCACTTAATTCATCTTGCCATTTGGATAAGATGCTCATGGATTTTTCCTTTTCAAATCCTACAGTTTCAAGAATATGTGCTGCCTTGATTTTTGCAAATTCAGCAGGCAAGTTCAAACTGATAGCATCAGTTAAGTTTCCTAAGATATCTCTGTGAGGGTATAAAGAGTATTCTTGGTGTAATAAACCTAAGTATGGAGTTACACGGCCTCTGTTTAATGGACCTGGTTTTTTCATGTCAATCCAGTCATCACCTAACTTGATTTCAAGTTCTCCAGCACTTGGTTCAGTTAAACCAATCATCATTCTGGTTAAGGTGGTTTTACCTGATCCACTAAGTCCAACAATACCGTAGATTTCTCCTTGGTTAATTGTTAAGCTTACGCCGTCTACAGCTTTAACCACTCCTCTTTCAATTGAATAGTAATGCTTTTTAATGTCTTTTACTCTAATTATCTCTTCAGTGTGCTCAACTTTTTCCACTTGTTCAGCTTGAGGAACGGTTTCAAGGAATTTTGGAACGATTTCATCTGGGCTTCCATGTTCAATTATTTCCCCACCATCTAGCCAAATTGCATCATCTGCCAATTGGTTCATAACTTCTGGCCAGTGGGAAGTGATAACCATACTGATTCCTTCTTCTTTTACACCATGAATCAAAGTTTGGTGAAGCTTTTCAGCAGTTTGTGGATCTAATGTACCTGTTGGTTCGTCTGCTAGGAGTAACATAGGATTTTTAGCCAATTGTCTTGCAAGTACAACTCTTTGTTTTTCTCCTCCACTCAAGTCACGTGCAACGTGAGTTACTCTGTGACTCATTTGAACCATTTCCAATAAGTCTATAGCGTTGTAGATATTCTCTTCTTCGTATCTGCCTTCGTCACCCATTGCATTCAATACGTTTTCAATTACGCTTTGTTCATCGTACAATGCAAAGTTTCTTTGAAGCATAATGGAAATTCTTCTTCTGATTGCTGCCTTTTCCAATCTGTCAGCATTCCAGAAATCGATTTCTTTAGCTTTCAATTCAGCTCCACATTCTGGACATTTTTCGCCAGTCTTTGAAGCAGGTTCAACATGCAAGCATTTTTTATTTTCACAAATTGCTAAGTTAAAGAGTACTTGCCCACTGTCTGGAGCATATTCTTTAGTACCTCTTAGCATATTGATTAAAACAGATTTTCCACTACCACTTCTTCCGAGAATACCTAATGTAGAACCTTCTTCTATTGTTAAGTTAATATCTTTAAGAACTTGTTCTCCATTAAATGACTTATTAATATTTTTTAAAGTTATGAAAGACATAAGCCCACCTTGATAATTAGTTGTAATTATGATTTAATTTTTTTAATTTATTACATTTTAATTTATTATAATATATTAATCTTGATTTTATCAAATATTAATTTATTAAATTATATGTATATTATTTATAAACGATATTATTAATATAAATTTTGATATTTTCACATATTTTTTTAATTTTTTAATGTTCAATTAGTTTCCTTATGATTTGAACCACATAATGGTGTTCCGCATTCAGGACATTTTATATTTCTGCATGGGAATCCTCTAATCTTTGGTGCTATGTAACCGCAGTTAGGACATTCGCATGCTTTTGAGGGTCCTCTTCCACTTCCTGATCCTCCAAATGAACGTCTTTCATTCAAAGGATATTTTGAAGCTTCAGGTACATTGAATATTTGCGGAGCAGAGGATTTGTTTTCCAAATCATTCTTGATTATTTCAATGTTTTGAGACTTGCAGTCTGGACAGTTTGTGTATTCCTTTTTGGGATTGTTCCATTGAAATCCACAATCCTTGCAGAGGTATATCTTTTCTTCTGCTTGGAAGTTTTCATTGTTTATTTCAATCTTCTTGCCTTCAATCAATGACATTGCTGTCTTTTTTCTTGCAGAGTTAATGATTCTGTGGAATGTCGGCTGTGATATTCCCATCAATTCTGCAGCCTCTTTTTGCTTTATATTGTGATAATCGCCTAATCTGATGGCTTCAAATTCATCAAGATTCATTTTTATTGTCTCTTGGTCACTTTCTAGAACATCTTCATGCTTTAGGCAAGTATAATCAGGTTTTTTCACAATTCTCCTTTCTATCTTTGGCCTAACCATTTATTCTCTCCTTAAAATATTTTCCGATTGGATTTTATATTTTAATGAACCCTAAAACAAATTCATTATGAATATATATTTATTATGAATATATATTCATAACATTTAATATATATTTTATCTTTTGATTCCAAGATTAAAAAAATATGATTAAAATAATTATGATAATCAATCATGAAAGTAGGGTATTAAGAAATAATAAAAAATGGTTTTCAATGTTTTTAAAAAATAAAAAATAAAATATGAAATCTTTTCATAAATAATTTTAAATAGGAAAAATAAAAGATTAATCAAGGTTAAAAAACAAAAATTGCTTAAGAGGTGTTTTATGAATAATTTTGTTAAAAAGTGGACTGAATCTAGTCTAATATTAAAGATAATCATTGGTCTAGTCATAGGTGTTATTTTAGGACTTACCGTTCCACAATATGATATGATTGGTCTTCCAGGAGAATTATTTGTAGATGCTTTAAAAGCTATTGCTCCAATTCTTGTTTTTCTATTGGTCACTTCTGCCTTATCAAAAACTGATGGTGGAATTGCAAACAAATTTAAAAAAATTATCTGCTTATTCTTATTTTCCACTTTCACAGCAGCATTGGTTGCAGTTATTGGAAGTTACTGTTTCCAGTTAGCATCACACTTACTGAAGCAAGCCCCCTATTCCCTTCTGGAGGATTAGGGGAAATTGTAAGCAATCTCCTGCATAATATTTTTGCAAATCCTTTGCTTTGCCTATCTCAAGGGGATTATTTGGGAATCCTATTCTGGGCATTTGTTTTAGGGATTACCTTAAGGAAAGTTGCTGGTGAAAATACTAAGGAAATGCTTACCGATTTTTCAGATGCATTAACTATTGTTGTAGTGGGATTTATACAATTTGCACCTATTGGTATCATGTCTCTTGTATTCACTGCAGTTTCACAAAACGGTTTAAGCATATTTGTTGAATATGGAGAGTTAATATTATTGCTTGTTGGTTGCATGATCTTTACGGCTTTGATTGTATACCCTCTCATTGTAGCAATTATCTTAAGGCGTAATCCTTATCCTCTTCTTTACATTTGCTTAAAGGAAAGTTCTATTACTGCATTCTTTACAAGAAGTTCAGCTGCAAACATTCCGGTAAACATGATTCTTTGTGAAAAGCTTGGTCTTGATGAGGATCTCTATTCAATCAGCATTCCTTTAGGGTCTACATTGAATACTGGAGGTGCAGCGATTACCATTACAATAATGACTTTGGCAGTAGCAATACATTAGGAATAAGTGTGGATATACCTACCACTATTCTATTATGCATTGTTTCTACATTTGGTGCATTTGGGGCTTCAGGTGTTGTTGGGGGTTCCCTATTGCCTATTCCAATGGCTTGCTCATTATTTGGAATACCTTCAGACATTTCCCTCCAAGCCATCTCTGTAGGATTTATCATTGGTGTAATTCAAGATTCCTTTGAAACCGCTCTCAATTCAAGTTCAGATCCTCTATTCACTGCAACAGTTGATTATTATGAGAGAGCAAAAAGAGGAGAACCTGTTAACTTTTTAGGGGAATTTGCTAAAAAAGATAATGAAGATTAAATAGTGATTATATGTCATAAAGCAAAGAGTATTTGGGATATATTTTGGAACAGTTATCCGATTTAGAGGACATATCCTATCGTGCAATGATGGGTGAATACATCATTTACTACCGTGGAAAGATTATTGGTGGCATTTACGATGACCGCTTTCTTGTAAAGCCAGTAAAATCAGCTATGGCTATGATGCCTGATGCAAGTATGGAACTGCCTTATGAAGGTGCAAAGGAAATGATTCTCGTTGATGATGTAGAGGATAGAGATTTCTTAAGCGAATTGCTGGAATCAATGTATGATGAACTTCCTGCGCATAAGAAAAAACGAAAATAATTTCAATAACTGTTAGTGATGTGCTAAGAGCAAAATTTCTAATTTTAAAAAAGAAAAAGTAAGAAGAAAAAAGTTTTAAAAAATGTTTTTACTTTATATCTTCTTTTATGCAATTTTTCCAGTGGCGGATTTGCCTTTTATGTTTTTAGTTCCTAGGAATTCTACAGTGTATTTTTTTGATTTGATATTGTTTGATTTAAGATTTTTAACTGCTATTCCATTTTTAACTTTAACAATATAAGATTTGCCGTCAATTGTAAATTTAACTTTTCCTTCATTGACTTTTGCATTGTTTTTAAATTTTAAAGTAGCTTTCAATTGTGCATTTTTGTTGCCAGATACCTTAATATCTGATGCTTTTAGTCTAATGGAGGTTTTTGTAATTATCACTGTTTTTGTTTTAGGGATTGCTTTTATTCCCGGTTCATCGCAACTTACTATTGCTTTATAGGTTCCCACTTTCAATCTATCAGGAGTAATATAATTTATTCCTTCATTATCAGTACAATAGAATTCATAATTTATGTTCTTTCCATTTTTTATGTAATCAACACGTAGAATTGTTTCTATGCCTCTGCCATTACTCCTCTTAACAATCTTTGCATCAAAAGCTCTTCCAGAGTCATATTCCCTTTTAAAGGTTTTACCTTTTTCAAGCTTAATTATAGC
>JAEEWY010000098.1 GCA_016291275.1 Methanobrevibacter sp.
AAAGGAAAATGGAATCGAATTGGCTGTAATCGGACCTGAAGCTCCTCTTGGAAAAGGAATTGTAAATGCTCTTGAAGCGGTTGGAGTCCCTTGTGTTGGACCAGCACAAGAATCTGCAAGAATTGAAACTGACAAGTCCTTTATGAGAAACCTCTTTGAAAAATACCAAATCAAAGGATCATTGACCTACAAGGTATTTGATAACTATGAAGACATCAGCGCTTTCCTTGATGAATATGAAAAGGACGTTGTAGTGAAACCTGTAGGATTGACTGGTGGTAAAGGTGTAAAAATCGTAGGTGACCACCTTAAAGACAACCAAGATGCAAAAGCTTATGCAAAGGAAGTTATGGATAATGCAATGGGCGGATTTGCACAAGTAATCATTGAAGAGAAAGTTGTTGGAGAGGAATTCACCATCCAAGCATTCTGTGATGGAGAAAACTTAGCTCCAATGCCTGCAGCTCAAGACCACCCTCATGCTTTTGAAAATGACCAAGGATTGATCACTGGTGGAATGGGTTCCTACTCTGATGTCGGTGGATTGTTGCCATTCATGACTCAAGAGGATTATGATGAAGCTGTTGACATCATGAAAGAGACCTTAAAGGCAATAGCTAATGAAACCACTCCTTACAAAGGAATTCTTTACGGTCAATTCATGTTATCAAATGAAGGCCCTAAATTAATTGAATACAATGCAAGATTCGGTGACCCTGAAGCAATGAACGTTCTTCCACTTTTAAAAACTTCAATGCTTGACATCTGTAAGGACATCGTTGCAGGAAATCTTGGCGAAGTTGAATTTGAAGACTTGGCTTCCGTGTGCAAATACATAGTACCTGACGGATACCCAGACACTCCTCATGCAGGAGAGCTCATTGAAGTGGATGAGGAAGCTATTGAAGCGCTTGGTGCAAAAGTATTCTATGCAGCTGTAAGCCAAGAGGAAGATGGAATACATCTTTCAGGTTCAAGAGCTTTAGGAATCGTTGCTCAAGGAGAAACCATTGCTGAAGCTGAAAAAATAGCTGAAGAAGCTTGTAAAATAATTAAAGGAAATGTTTACCATAGAAGAGACGTTGGAACTGCAGCTTTAATCCAAAAACGTATCGATCATATGGAAGCAATCAGAAACGAATAAGCTTTTAATCTGTTTTAGATTGATAGCTAAAGGTTAATTAGTTATTCATTAACTAATTAACAACTAATACTTTATTAGAAAAAATTCGGTGATTTTATGTCTAAATCAGCAAAGTCTATAAATGCAACCTTGAAAAAGGTAAAGAAATTAGAAAGACAAGGAAAATACCAAAAGGCATTGAAGCTTTGTGATGAATATTTAGACAGCACTATCGCTGAAACCCTGATTTTATTGAAAATAGATCTCCTTGTTGAATATTACAATAATGATGATTTTGTAGGATTGATAAATGAATACAAAATCAAGTTAACTCATTTTTTAGAAGAAGGCCAAGAGATAGAGCTTTTGAAAATCTACAATACACTCGACAATTATCTTGAACTCAAAACCCAAAACTTGGCAAATGAAGGCATCGTCAAATCTTATCTTGCTGGAGGATTATTGATTGATAATTTGGAAACCATTTTGGTCTTGAATGAAATGGTCAAGGACAATTATGAAAGCATAAAGAATGATGATGAGTTCATTGAAAACAAGGTTCCTCAAGAGCTTAAGAACTTTGTTGAAAACGTTTCAAAAACATCCTATCAATACCTTGAACTCATTTTAGAAAATCCTAAAGAGCAAATAGCAAGTTCCAATTTCAATCTTGAAGCAATTAGAGATAAGTTAAGAAAATTCCTTGAACCTAAAAAAGAGGATTCCAAAGCAGATCCAGCTGAAGAAATGATTGAAGAAACATTGCCTGAAATTGAAGAAATTGAAGAAATGAATGAAGAAATTCAAGATGAAATGTCTGAATTTGAAGAAAAAAGTGTAGTTACTTTAGGGGAAATAATAAATCCTATAGAAAATGATGATGAAGACATTCTTGAAGCAGAGGATAGGACTGAATTTGCAAAAGAATACAGCATCGAAGAGGAAATCCAAGGCCTTAAAGAAATCATTTCATATTTGAATGACAAGAATCAGTTCAAGAAAGCATTGATCTATCAAAGAAGACTTGTTAAATTGGCAAGAGAGGAAAACATAAAACCTCATCGTGAAACTGATTTGAAACAAAGAACACTTTCTGACTTTTAATATTAAAGTCGGAAATTCTTTAATCTATTTTTAATTTCATTAATTTATTCTAATTTTAAAACATTCTAAATTTTTAATGCTCTAATTTTTTACCCATATTCCCTGTTTTTTATAAAAAACATGTTCTTTAAAGTGATAAGTTTTAATATTATTAAAAATAAATATTTATTTTTATTATACTGAAATTTATATATAAAGAATATAAATTATTTTTAAGATTTAAATGAATTTTATGAAGGAGTCTAAATGAGAAGTCTATTATCAGTAAGTGATATTGAAGATGAAGTCACTAGAATCTTAGATATTGCAAGTGACTTCAAAGCAGGAAAAATGGAGGAAAAACCTCTAAAAGATCAAAAGTTAGCAATGATTTTCCAAAAATCATCTACAAGAACAAGAGTTTCCTTTGAAGTTGGAATGTATGAGTTAGGCGGAACCGCATTGTTCCTATCAACCAACGATATCCAATTGGGAAGAGGGGAACCTATCAAGGATACTGCAAAAGTATTGTCCAGATTCGTTGACGCAATCATGATCAGGGCTATTGAACACGATGATGTCATCGAGCTTAGGGATGAGGCAGATGTTCCTATCATTAACGGTTTAACCAATCTTGAACACCCTTGCCAAGCTTTGGCAGACATGTTGACTGTCAAGGAACACAAAGGTGGATTTGACGGTAAATTCGTTTATGTAGGTGATGGAAACAATGTATGCAACTCACTTTTATTAATCTGTGGATGCTTAGGAATGGACATGGCTGTTGCTTGTCCAGATGAATACAAGCCAAATGCAGAAATTGTAGCTAAAGCAGAAGAATATGCTGCAAAAAATAATTCCACAATCACAATCACAAGTGATGTGAAAGCTGCAGTTAGCGATGCAGATGTTATCTATACTGACGTTTGGGTAAGTATGGGTGATGAAGCTGAAGCTGAAAAAAGAAGAGCTGACTTTAAGGAATATCAAGTAAATCAGGAACTTATCGATTTGGCAGATGATGACGTGATCTTCATGCACTGCTTGCCTGCAATAAGAGGAGAAGAGGTAAGCGCTGAAGTTATTGACGGCCCTCACTCTGTAGTGTATGACCAAGCTGAAAACAGAATGCATGCACAAAAAGGAGTATTGTACTACTTCTTGAAAGAATTGCAAAACCAATAATCAATCTGATTTAAGAATAAAACATCTGATTAGACAATTTGACGACTCCATATCATTTTAAAAAATTATTAATTATTAAAAAAATTTAATTTAAACATATTTGGGAAAGGGTGGAAACATGGACTTTAATGACCCTGCATTAGAACACTTAGTAAACAAAATTACAATTGCACTCCAAGAAAACAATAGGGAAGAGGCAGCAAGATACATGGATATCATCATTGAAGAGTATCCTGAAGTGGCAAACATATTAATGAACTCTATAGAATTCCAAACATTGATGGCTGAAAATGAGGAAATAGCTGAAAACGAATCTCATGCATTAAGTGATGAAGACATCATCAAGCCTGGAAACAGCATGGAAATCGATGAGCAAAGGGTTATTGATGACATGAACGCAATGTTGGATATTGAGCCTACCACTGCTCAGGAATTCATTCAAAAAGGAACTGTCTTGACTATTACCGAGCAATTTGAAGATGCTTTAGACTGTTTCAATAATGCATTGGAATTAGATCCGAATAACCTTTCTGCATTGATTTCAAAAGGAAACACTTACGAACTTATGGAAAATTACGAAGAGGCTTCCAAGGTTTATGACATTGTTATGGATGTGGAAGTAAGTGGCATTTACGATTTAATGAGTAAAGGATACGTCCTTGAAAATCATCAAAGATTTGATGACGCTTTAAAAACCTATAATAAGGCTCTCAAATCTGACAAAAACAATTCAAACATTCTATTTTTAAAAGGAAGCTGTTTAATCAAGCTTCAAAAGCATAAGGAAGCTGTTCAAACCTTAGATGAATGCATTGAAAGATACAGCGACAACCCATACGAAACTATTTTCGAATTGGAAAATGCATACCACAACAAAGGTGTTGCATTGCATGCTTTAGAGGAAGATGACGAAGCTCTTGAAGCATTCTCACTTGCACTTGGAATCAATCCAAACTATCACTACTCCTATTATGAGATTGGAATTATCCAAGAGGACAGAGAGAAATATGAAAGTGCTTTAAAGAACTATGAAAAATTCCTTGAATTTGACAACACTGACTCTGAAGTAGTGGAAGCGAAAGAAAGAGTAGAGAAATTGATTTAAACTTTTAATATGGGTGGTGAAATGAGCTTTTTGAAAAATAAGCCAAGCCAAATGGAATTATATCCAATAATTACTGCATTGTTTTGCGGATGCCTTATAATTTCAAACATTCTTGCTTCAAAAACATTTTCATTATACGATATAATATTGCCATGCGGTGTAGTCATATTCCCACTCGTATATATTGTAGGAGATGTGCTAACTGAAATCTATGGATTCACACTTGCAAAAAGAACCATTTATTTAGGTTTTATAATAAATTTAATAGCTGTCATAGCATATCAGATAGCCATATTCTTACCTGGAACAGATCTTGCAACTTCAAATGCATTCAGCATTATTTTAGGAAGCACTCCAAGGATATTGATTGCAAGTTTAATATCATACCTTGTAGGGTCTTATGTAAACGCTTATTTTATGAAAATACTAAAGGAAAGATACACAGATTACCTATTTGCAAGATGTTCAATAAGCACATTGTTTGGTGAAGGATTGGATGCAATAATCTTCATTACAATTGCATTTGCAGGATTAATGCCTAACGAGGTTTTGATTACAATGATAATCTGTCAAGGTGCATTCAAGATAATTTATGAAATCATTGTTTATCCAATAACCAGAACTGTAATCAATTGGATAAAGTCACTTGATGATACACCATTTGCAAAAATAGCTTAAAATAAATCCAACATCATCATTAAAAAAAAATCTAATTTTTTAAAAAAATCTAATTTTAAAAAGAGTCTATTTTTAAGAAAAATAATAAAAAAAGTAGTTGAAGAGCATATACTCCCAACTATAGGAAAAAATTTTGATCAAACTTTTGCGAGTCGAAGACTCGGAAAAGTTTGTCTACATCATCTCAGGAGCACTTACTCCTAAAATGTCCAATGCATTTCTTAAGGTGATTCTAGCCTTTTCAACTAAAATCAATCTTGCATTTTCCACATCAGAACCGATTACCTGTTCTGCCTTGTAGAATCTATTGAATGCACCTGCTAAATCCTGACAGTATTGAGCAATAGGATGCACTCTTTTTATATTTGCTGAATCTTCAATCAAGCTTGGGAATTTAGCAATCAATTTTACAAGCTCTTTCTCATTGTCATCCAATGACCAGTTATCTTCAGCTTGAATATTTGCTAAATCGATTCCTTTTTCTTCTTCAGCTTTTCTAAGTAATTTGCAAGCTCTTGCATGAGCGTATTGAATTGAAGCGCAACCTCTTTCAAAGCTTAAAGCCTCATCACATTTGAAAGTGATGTGTTTTTCA
>JAEEWY010000099.1 GCA_016291275.1 Methanobrevibacter sp.
TTCGTAATTCTGGTTATAGTCCTTTTAGCTGCATACCATTTGCCAATAACTGTCATTATGATGAAAGTTCCATTCAAGCATCCATATTTACTAAGCGCATCATTAAGATTATTGGTTATATTGGTTGGAATACTTTTTACTTTAGTCTTGAATGGGCATATGACAAATAAGGAATACTTTTTCACCAAATGGGGAAGGAATTCAATGGTGATTTATATAGTGCATATCTATTTCATTGTAATTCTTAAGAAATTTGCAAAAGGATTCCTCTATCAGCAAAATGAGATTGTAGCTTTATTAATGACTTTCCTAATCACTTTACTTATTGTAATTATATTGTCAAGGGATAGATTTACAGACTATTTCAATCATATTACAGATGCTTTTTCCAATTTGATCTTGAAAAAAGATTAAATTATTCTTATTTTATATGTTTATTTTTAATTCCTTTCTTTATCATTATAAAAGTATATTAATATTAATAAACATATATTAAATTAATATAAATTTAACTTATATTCTAAAATTATAAAATAGGCTAAATTAGGTCTTTATAATTAAAATAACCAATTTTTAAATAAAATTTCAAGGAGAATTTAAATGGCAATCGAAAAAGATGCAGAAAAGATCTTAGAAGAATTTTCAAAAACCTTAGATAAAGTTCCTGAATTGGAAGGAACCTATTACATTACTGATAACCTTAACTTAAACCGTGAAGATGAATCCGAACAAAACGATTCAACTAAAATTGTCAGAAATGCAAGAACTGACAAAGACGGCAATGTAGTTGTGAAAAAGGCAGAATGGACTGGTTAAACACTTATAATTATTATTGTAAATGACTAAAAGGGGATTATATTATGAGAATGAATTTAATTCTTGAAATATTGGATATTCCTGGACAATTGGTTTCTATCTTAAATCCAATAGGAGAACTTGGAGCTAATGTAGTTACAATTGTTCACAAAAGGGAAATCAAGGCAGAAGAAGGTAAAGCTGCTATTCAAATAGCTATCGAAGGTGAAAGAGAGAACTTGCAAGCTGTTATAGACAGATTCAAGGAAATGAACATACCTCTTATTGAAGTGGATGACACTGTAAGAAAGGAAAAGTTAAGTGCAATTCTCTATGGCCACATTATCGACAGAGACTTAAGAGACACTGTAGATAAGATCAATGCTGTTGATGGCCTTGTCGTTAGTGATTTACAATTGAAATTAGATGGTGAACTTAAATCAACTGCTTTATTAACCGTTGAACTTGATTTAGGCAAAAGAGAAATAGCATATAATAAAATAATGGAGATAGCTAAGGAGAAGGACTTCTTGGTTATTGATGAGGTATAGGAGGAATTTAAATGGATGAATGTAAACTTATATTAATGGGTTTTGGAGCTGTAGGCCAAGGTGTAGCTAAGGCTATCTCCTTAAAGAAAGAAATGATTAATGAGAAATATGGAATCACTTTAAAAGTTGTAGCAGCTGCTGACTCATCTACATCTGCAATATGCCAAGATGGATTGGATGAAGAATTACTCCTTAAAACCAAAAAAGAGTCTGGAAAATTAGCAAATTATCCTGAATACGGAAGTGACAAGTCAGGCATTGAAGTATTGGATGCAGTGGATTATGATGTCTTGATTGAAGCAACTCCAACAAACATCAAGGATGCAGAACCTGCAAAATCATTGACCTTAAAGGCATTTGCTGATGGAAAGGATGTTGTAACCTCAAACAAAGGACATTTAGCATTATTCTATAAGGAATTGATTGAAGCTAAGGAAGCTGCAGGAGTGGACTTCAAGTTTGAAGCATCTGTTGGTGGAGCTATGCCTATCATCAACTTATGTCAAGAAACCCTTGCAAGCTGTGGAATCAGCTCAATCAAAGGTATCTTAAACGGTACTACCAATTATATCCTATCAAGAATGACCACTGAAGGAATGAGCTATGAAAATACCTTGGCAGAAGCTCAGCAATTAGGAATCGCTGAAACTGACCCTACACAAGATGTGGAAGGTATTGATGCAGCATGTAAAGTGGTTATTTTAGCTAATTCCGTTTTAGGAATCGATGCAACTTATGCTGATGTTGAAGTTAGAGGCATATCCGATGTATCTCTCGATGCAATAAATCTTGCTAAAGAGGAAGGATATTACGTAAAATTGATTGGAGAAGTATCTGAAAAACAATTGAAAGTGTCTCCAAGACTTGTTAAGAAAAACAGTCCATTTGCAATCGATGGAACATTGAACTTAGCAAATGTAACTACCGATTTGGCAGATGACATAACTGTAATGGGTAAAGGAGCAGGATCTTTAGAAACCGCTTCTGCAATGCTTACAGATTTAATCAATATTATTAAGAACAAATAATTTTATTTGTTCCATTTTTACTTTTTTTAATAATTTTTTAAATTTTTTAAAAGTATTAGATATTACAGATTATTTTAGATTATTATAGATTATACTTATTTGATAACATTGTAAAAGAAAAAGGAGTTTTATAATGAAATATGTTATTGTTATTGAAGATGGTGCAAGTGATTATCCAATAGAGGAAATTGATGGAAAAACTCCTCTTAAAATAGCTGATAAACCTGTTTTAGATAAAATAGCAAGAGAAGGAAGGACTGGATTAATTCAAAATGTACCTGAAACCTTACCACCTGGATCTGATGTGGCTAATATGAGCATATTCGGTTACGACCCATTGGAATACTATACTGGTCGTGGACCACTTGAAGCTGCAAGTATGGGTGTGGAGACAAAAGAAGGAGATGTTGTATTCCGTTGCAATACCATTACAGAACGTGATGGATTGATGGGAAGTTCAAATGCAGGACACATTTCCTCAGAAGAAGCTGCAGAGCTTATGGAAGCATTGAATGAATACTTTAATGATAAATATCCTGATTTTAAAGGAAAATTCTATCCTGGAGTAAGCTACAGACATTTATTTGTATACAATGATAAGGAAAATGCTGAAAAGTTAGCAAAACTCGATATGGTTCCTCCACATGACTTTGTAGGGGAGACTATTGAAGACAAGATTCAATTTGATTCATTTGCAGATGAAGTAAAATCAATCATGTTAGAATCTAAAGAAGCATTAGAAAACCATCCTGTTAATCAAAAAAGGATTGAAGAAGGTAAGGAACCTTGTAATATGGTTTGGTTCTGGGGTCAAGGAACTATGCCAGACATGCCAAAGATGGAAGATGTTTATGGCCTTAAAGGTGCTGTAATCACTGGTGTAGACTTGATTAAAGGTTTAGGTGTTTGTTCCGGTTGCACTAATTTAGATGTTCCAGGAGCAACTGCATTCTTTGATACAGATTATAATGCAAAAGGAGAATATGCAGTAAATGCATTAAAGGACAATGACATTGTATTTGTTCACATTGAAGCTCCAGATGAAGCAGGGCATGCTAAAAACCTAGAGGAAAAGGTTAAAGGCATTGAAAGCATTGATAAATTTATCCTCGCTCCATTGGTTGAAGCATTGGAAAATGAATACAAGGACTTTAAAATAGCAGTATTGCCTGATCACCCAACTCCAATAGATGTTGGTACACACACAAGAGATATGGTACCTATTGCTATATATTCATCTAAAGATGAAGCAGATGATGTAATGGTCTACGATGAAGATAGCGTTAAAGATGGGGCATTAGGTGAATTAGTGGGCTGTAATTTGCTTAAATTATTATTAGAATAATTTTAATAATTATTCTACTTTCTTTTTTTACTTTTTTTAATATTTTAATAATTTATTTTAACTATTTATTAAGAACTTTTTTAAATTTATTTATAGTTTTTTAACTTATTTTTTAAAAAATTAAAAATATTTATATAAAACGGATTTTATAGTATTTTTATATTACAATAAAAATTCAATTGATAATAAATAATTCATATAAAGGGGAAAACAATGTCTAGTGTAGAAGTAAATTTGGAAAAAGCAAGAGCATACAATAAGGTTAAGAAATATGCGGAATCCTTAGAGCATTATGAATTGGCATTGGATGCAGATGGAGAATTAAGCCAAGGAGATAAGGACAAATATGCTTGGGATTTATACTTTGTAAAAGTTAAGGATAATGAATTCATTGATGAAATCGAGGAGTCTGCTAAAAAGATTGTTAGTGTTGTTAGTCAAAAGGACTCATCTAAAGCTCCTAAACCATGCCCATACACTTTATCTGTAATCAGATTAATGAAAATCTATACAGAAAATGAAAAGTATTTGGATGTATTGCGTTGGGCATCTAAATTAGACCCTAAAAAATTAAGCAATCAGCAATTCAAGCCAAATGCTGAGGTGACAATGAATTCCAATAAGGAAAATTACTATCTTCAAACCACTAAAGCATTGCTTGAAATTGATAAATACGATCAAACAATCAAGTATTGTCAGGATGCTTTGGTTACAATTCCAGAATTCAACAATAACAATGATATTTGGTTTAAATTAAGAATAGCAAAATCCTATAAGGAATTAGGAGAATATGATGATTCCATTGATTTCTTAAAGGACATCTACAAAACCAAGCAGGACTGGTATATCTCAAGGGATATAGCTGAAAATTACTTTTTCAAAGAGGAATTTGATGAATCATTGAAATGGGCTGCTAAAGGAATATTGGCTCGTGATGGAAAGATTGAAAGCAAAGTAAACCTATTCTCTTTAGTAGGAGACATTTTGGAAATCAAAGGCTTTGAAGATGAGGCAATTATGAATAAATACATGTATTATGTTATTCGTAATGCTAAGGAATGGCCTATTGATGATGAATTAAAGGATTTATTAGGTAGTTATGGTCTTGATTTGGAAAATACAGACTTCAAGTCTTTATTCAAGGAATATGAAAACATGTGGATCAGCATGAAATACTTTGGTCAAGAAAGGCAATATGGTGTCATTGACAAGGTATTTGATGATGGAAAAGCCGGATTCATTAAGGCAAATGGCAAATCTTACTATTTCAAAACCTATGAATTCAAGGACGATAAGGATTACATCTATGAAGGAACTGAAGTTTCATTCTATTTAGAGGATGCTTACAATAAATCCAAGGATGAAATGGTTAAAAATGCAGTAAACATTTACTGTGAAATGCTTTAAAAATAGTTATTTTAATTTAAATAATTTATTTATTTAAAAATTAAACAATAAAAATAGTAAATAAGATTGATTATTGATAATCAATCTTTAAAATTCTTTTTTTCTTATATTTTATATTCAATATTCAATAATTCTTCTTTTTTCTTTTCAAACTCTTCTTTAGTCAAATAACCTTTTTCAAAGAGTTCTGCATAGTTCAATAATTCCTCTGCAGGTGAGAATTCAATATTGAAAACCACTTTTTTATGATGGCATCTGCATTTGCCATGTCCATGCTTATGACATTTGCATTTGTCTTTATCATGCTTGTGGTGGCACTTTCCTTTACCTTTTCCATGTCTATGCTTTTTATGATGACATTTTGAGTATTCTTCTTCGTCATCATCTTCTTTATCTTTTATCTTTTCTCTATTTGCCTTAATGCCAAAGACCTTATTAGAGTCATCATATTCCTTGGATTGGAAGTATTTTTTATTTTGAGACTTTTTATTCTCTTCTTTCATATCTTCTTCAATCTCTTTTTGAACACTTTCCATTTGCTTTTTAAAGCTTTCCCTTAATGCGTCAGTTGGATTCAATTCATTTATGTCAAGATCTTTAGTGTCATCA
>JAEEWY010000100.1 GCA_016291275.1 Methanobrevibacter sp.
GGCGGAATTCTATCATGACATGAATAAGGACGAGACCTTGTGCGTTTTCAATTAAATAAATTGGGAATGCAAATAAAGTTCATATTGGAAAACATTAATTGTTTTCGGGCAGGCGGGAGGGACATATGCCTTTTTATTTGCAATAGTTCTTTTTTGCACAAAGAAAATTTGTAAAATAAAATCAAAACATAGGACAAAATGTGATTAGTGACCCTATCGGGATTTTTAGAGTTTATTTTTTCAGGTAGGGTTATTTTTCACATTTTTTTTAATTTTTAATTTATAATTTTTATTTTTCTATTAGTTTTATCTGTTTTTTTTTTTAAAAAATAACTTAGATTAGATTCAAGTTTTTTATTTTCTAATTAAAAAAATAGTTTAAGAATTATATTCTCTCGTATGAATCTCCGTCTACTTTAAAAGCTGGTTTTAGAATCTTAAATGTTTGAATGACATCTACAAAAGACTTTACCGCCATTTGATCCCTATTGTTTTTGGTATAGAGTTCAAGAGAATATAAATTGTTGTCTTTTAAAATGGAGTATTGTTCTACTTCCAATCCTTCCTTTGTCAAATAAATCATGTCCCAAATTCCATAGTTATCAAAAGTTTCCATTCCTGACTGTTGAATTTCACATTCTTTTGCTTTTAAATCGGTTTCTACAAGTTCTTTCAATTCTTCAACAGTATTTACCAAACATGGTTGTATGGATATTTTTACAATGGAATTGTTGTTTTTGTTTAGCAATACACGGACAGTGAATTCATCTTCATCTTCGTTTTTAAGTTCCTGCCATAAGAATGGATATTCAAAGCTAACGTATCCGTTGTTAAATCCTTTTTTCATTTGCCTTAATGTCTCTTCTGCACTAAGTGTTTTAGGTTCCCCATTTTCATCATTGCCTAATTCCAATACAAATCTATCCTTGTTTCCTTTAACCATTTAAATCACAATCATTATTTTTAACAAAATATTCTAGCTATTTTTAGCTATTCTTTGATAAATATTTTCAAGTTTAATTAATTTTAAAAATTTTAAAATTTTAATTAATGTTTCTTCTAATATAATTTATCAATTTATCATTAATTAATTTAATTATAAATCTTAACCTTCTTTAAGATAAATTTATATGTTTTTAAAATGTTATATTGTATTAATAAGACAATGTTTAATATAATGTTTTTTTTTTAAAATATTTTAGGTTTTTGATACTATGAGTAAATTAGGTTTTTTATTCAATCCAGACGGAAACATGCCTAAAGGTGAGATTAAATCAAGGGATGTGGAATTTGATTTCCTCGGTTTATTGACTGAAACCGCTGATGGGAATGATAATAAATCCAATGGAGCAATCAAGTTGGATGAGGATTCCATTTACATCGAATTGAGAAGCAGATTGAACGGTAAGGTCAAGGATGCATTTGAAATAGCTTATGATGATTTGAATGCAGATGACATTGATAGAGTAGCTGACAATAAGGTTCAATTGAATTTAGAGGATAAGACTATTCAGCTTAAGACATTGGACCATGACATGCTAAACAATTTTGAAACCCGATTAAAGAACAAATTGAACACTGGTTCCTTCGTACCTGAAGAGGAAAAAATAAGGCATGTGATTGCAGATGTTCCTGCAGAGATAAGGAAATATCATGATTTATTGAAGGATGGAATAATCACTGCAGAGGAATTTGAAAAGAAGAAAAAGGAATTATTGAATAACTGATTCTAAATTTTTAAACTAATCCTATATTTTTACTTACTTTTTTACTTACTTCAAACGCTTGTGATATAATGGAAATAAAGTCTATACCTGAAATAATCAAGGAAATGGATTATTTGGTTAAAGAAGAAAAATATGATGAAGCCTATCAGTTTGCAAAGGAAAACATCAATTTGAATAAGGAATATGTTGAAGGAGAATACATATTCAAAAATCTTCTTGAAGAGCTATTGTTCCAAATCACCATCAAAAAGGAGATAAAAAGAAAATATCCTCTCATGTTGGACTATTCCACATTGTACTCCAATTATGGAAATGTATTGTTGCATTTCAACGAGTATGAAAATGCCCTAAAATCTTTTAAATTATCTTATAATTACAATCCTATCAATGCAAAAGCTATTTTTGGATTATGTGAACTTCATAGGATTGAAGAAAACTGGGATGAGTTTTATAAGCTCACTATCCACTCCTTCAAATATGATTACTCTCTTGAGGATCTTTCCAAATCATTTGAAAACTTGTCCATTTATTATTTTAATGAGTATCATGCATCCAATGATCATGAAAATCTAAAATTATCTATCTATCTAAACAGATTGGCTCAATTTTATGATTGTGCTAATGATTCCAATGAAAATAAAACAGCTATTGAATTTGATGATGATTCTTTAAGGCAATATGATCAAAGCATTGAAGAGATAAAGGATTATCTCAAATCAAAAGGTTTGCCATATGGTCCTAGCATTGAAGTCATTACAATATGCAAGAATCTTGGATTCCAATTGGATGAGGATAAGAAAGTGGTTCCTGCATTGTTCTATTTCAATATTGCATATGATTTAACAGGAGATCCTGCAATTAAAGACGTGATTGATGATTTGGATGCAAAAGTTGAGAGAAAACTTAATGAATAATGATTTGGATGAGAATTTGTTTTTCATATACTCATATATGTGATAAAAATTGTCTTTTTTTGAAATTTTTTATTTTTCAAATATTTGAAAATCTCAAATTTAAGTTCTAATATATAAACTTTGCTATGAATTCCCAAAAAATCTTTAAATATTATTAAGTTCAATATTAATTTGTGCTTATGATTTTGACTTTTGTGCTGTTTTTTAAAAAATTAAGGTCAAAAATTCAAAACCTTTATATACTATTAATTACTTATATTTTTATATCAGTGAATTATATATTAGACAGCACTATGTCTGATATGTTACTAGATTGCCGAGATAGTCTAGCCTGGTAAGGCGCGGGACTGGAAATCCCGTGAGGGTTCACCTCGCCTGGGTTCAAATCCCAGTCTCGGCGTTTATTAGTGTATAGCAATTTAATATAATTCTATTTAATAGGATTATTATTAATGATAATATCACTTTTATCAAATTATCATTAAGGTAAATCCGATTCAAATAAGCTTTACGAATTGGATTTATTTAGTTTGCTTTTTTTTAATTAGTTAAATTATAATCTAGCTATGGCTTTAAAAGTTTATTAGTAATTTATTGAGTATTAAGTTACTCTATCTTTTAGTAAGCTGAGCGTAGTTATTATTTAATTAGAATTATTAAATGTGCTTGAAACTGATATGAACTCTTGGTTAGCATTGGTTAAATGGTTTATGTTAAGCTATTGACTATTGTTAGACTAAGTTTTACATTGTTGAAAAAACTGTGCTTTAAAATAAAGCATTCGAATCCGCTAAATTTTTTAAATAACGTCTCGTGGGTTCGCTCCAAAGAAAAATAATATGGAGGTTACTTTAATGGAAGACGACTTTAAGCACTTAGTGCGTATATCCAGAAAGGACGTAGATGGTAACAAAACTATCCAACATGCTTTAACTGATATTAAAGGTATTGGATTATCCTTATCTAGATCTATCTGTCTTACCTTAGGTTTAAATACTGATGACCAAATCGGTTACATCTCTGAAGAAGATGTTTCTAAAATTGAAGCACTCTTAGAAAATCCTCAAGAATTCAATATTCCTGATTGGATGTTAAACAGACGTAACGATTACGCTACTGGTGACGACCTTCATTTGATTGAATCTGATCTTGACATGACTTTAAGAGATGATTTAAACAGAATGAAAAAGACCAGAAGCTACAAAGGTAGAAGACACGAAGTTGGTTTACCAGTTAGAGGACAAAGAACTAAATCTACTTTCAGACACAGTTCTACTGTCGGTGTAAGTCGTAGAAGAAGATAGAGTCATATCTTTTAACGGACTAGTAAGGTAAATCGAATAAATGTTATATAGATTTTATAGATTTATAATAATTGATTATATTATGATAAGGAGATGTGATTATGGGACATCCAAGAAAAGCAAGGAAAAAGTATGATACACCACCTCATCCTTGGAATGCAGAAAGAATTAAAACTGAAAATAAATTAATGTCTAAATACGGCTTAAAAAACAAAAAGGAAATTTGGAAAGCTGATACTTTAGTTAGAAAATACAGTAGGGAAGCAAGATACTTACTCGGTTTCTCTCAAGATCAAGTAAAAGTTGAAACTGAAGAATTATTAGGACACTTGAAAAGATCAGGAATCCTTGATGAAAACGCTCACTTAGAAAACATTCTTGATTTAACTGTTGAAGATATTTTAAGAAGAAGATTACAAACTATAGTTTTCCAAAAAGGTTTAGCTCGTACTGCTAAAGAAGCAAGAATGTTTGTAGTACACGGACACATTGCTTTAAACGGTAAGAAATTAAATTCTCCAAGTTACGTAGTAAAAAGAGGAGAAGAAGAAGCAGTTGGTTTCTACCACTCTTCCCCAGTAGCTAAACAGATTGAAGAATACAATAAAGCAGCAACTCAAGCTGGAGAAAATCAATAAGGTGTGTAATTATGGCAAAAGACGAAAAATGGGGAATAGCTAATATTTATTCATCCTTTAACAATACTATCTTAACTGTAACTGATATTACCGGAGCAGAAACTATCTGTCAATGGTCTGGTGGTAAAGTAGTTCGTGCAGACAGACAACAATCCTCTCCTTTTGCAGCTATGGAAGCAGCAAACAGAGCAGCTGAAGATGCAAAAGAAAAAGGTTTTGTCGGATTACATATTAGAGTAAGAGCTCCTGGTGGAAATGGTCCTAGAAGTCCAGGTCCTGGTGCACAAGCAACCATTCGTGCATTAGCAAGAGCTGGAATCAAAATTGGTAAAATTGAAGATATCACTCCTATACCTCATGATGGTACTGGAAGACCAGGCGGTAAAAGAGGAAGAAGAGTATAAGAAGGGTTTAATATGAAAATTGATGTCAAAGAGCAAGATGAAAATTCAATGACTTTTATAGTCAGAGATGCAGAAGTTCCTTTTGTTAATGCTATTAGAAGAATTGCTATGATGAAAGTACCAAAATTAGCTATTGAAGATGTATTCATAGTTAAAAATGATTCTGCAATGTTTGATGAAGTATTAGCTCACAGATTAGGTTTAACTCCTTTAGTTTCTGATGCAGAATCTATTGAAGGATTAGTGCTTCCAGAAGATTGTGATTGCGATAGTGAAAAAGGAGAATACTGTCCAAGATGCAGTGTTTCTTTCTCATTAAGGGAAACCGGACCTAAAACTGTATACTCTAAAGATTTAAAATCTTGTGGTGACTCAAAAATTAAACCAGTATACGATACCATCCCTCTCTTGAAATTGAAAGAGAATCAGGAAGTTGATTTAGAGGCTGTAGCAAAATTAGGAATTGGTAAAGACCATGCAAAATGGGTTCCAACCACTGTTTGTGCTTATAAACAATATCCAGAAATTGAAACTGAAGAAAAAGTTGACAGCACTGTTGCTACTGCAGTTGTTGATGCATGTCCTAGAGGAGTGCTCGATTTTGACAGCGATGAAGGAAAGATTGAAGTTGTCGATATTGAAAACTGCTCACTTTGTAAAGCTTGTGTAAGGGCAGCAAAAGCAGCAGAATCTAAATGTATCACTGTTGGGTATCGTGAAAATGATT
>JAEEWY010000101.1 GCA_016291275.1 Methanobrevibacter sp.
TAAAATTAAAAAAATAAAATTTTTATTAAATTAAACATTGAAATGATAATTTAATAATCATGATTAAAATTTATTTATTCTTCTACGAAATCTCCTTTTTCTGCACCACATAATGGGCAAGTCCAGTCATCTGGCAAGTCTGCAAAAGCAGTGCCTGGTTCTACACCATTATCTGGGTCACCAGCATCAGGATTATATTCGTATCCGCAAATATCACATACAAATACCATTTTATTCACCTTCAACAGATTAAAAGAAAGTAGTATAAAAAAAGTTTAAATCACTTATAATGCTTTAAACATAGTTTTTACTGCACCACATAATGGGCATTTGAAATCAGCAGGTACGTCATCCCATTCAGTTCCTGCAGCTACATCTCTTCTCTCTTCACCAGCTTCAGTGTCATATTCATATCCGCAAATAGTACATCTATATTTTGCCATAATTTTACCTCCAATAAAATATAATAATATCTTTAATTTTAATAATATATAAATTGTTTTATTTTATTCCAACATATTTTAAATATAGTCAAAGCAATGATTATTTAACTAAAATAACGGGGACTTTAGACACCTTTAATGCATTTTCTGCCACACTTCCTATCTTGGAATAATCTATTGTTTCTTCCTTGTCCATAGACTTTCCAAAAGCTCCAAAGACAGCAATGTCAGGGTTTATCTTTCTAATCATTGTTGCCATATCCTGAATAGGATCTGCAGTGATGATATGCTCAACTACAACAACATCCTTTTCCTTTCCTTTTGCTGTAATCTCATCCAATACCGCTCCGCCAGCATCATCCAAGTCATCATATGAAAAGTCAAGAGCAAAATCCATAACGTATAAAGCAGAGATCTTTGCACCGTATTTGCTTGCTAAATCAATAGCTAAATCAACTGCCTTGTCTCCACATTTGGAACCGTCGCTAGCAACTAAAATATTCTTAAACATAGTATCATCTTAAAAAGAATAAAAATTATTGATTAAAAAATAATAAAAAATAAAAAATTACTGATTACATCAAGTAATCAGCCTTACAGAATCCAATGAAGTCATCAACTAACCTATCGACATCTTTGGTGTCATCCTTGAGAAGACCTTGGTCAATGAAGATAGCTCTGTTACTTAATTCCCTAATGAAGTCTGTATTGTGTGAAACCATTACAATGGTAGTTCCAAACTCCTTGCAGATTCTCTTAAGTGAGTTGGTTACTGTTCTCAAGGTTTTTGGATCCAAGTCTCCAAATGGCTCATCTAAAAGCAATATATCTGGTTTGGATACAAGCACAAGTGCAAGCATAGCCCTAACCTTTTGACCACCGGACAATTCAAATGATCTTCTTCCTAAAATGTCTAAAGGCAAGTCAAGCGCTTCAAAGAGGTCTGCGACCTGTTCAGCTATTTCAGTTTCAGGGAATTTAGGGAACAATTCATCTAAAATGCTTGGTTCAAGTCCAACTTGCTCAAGACGAGCTTTAGCTTCTCTTTCAGGAAGGTCAGTCAATTGATACAATGCATCAAGCAACATGTCAGGCAATCCTTCTTCCTTAGCCCTTTCTTTTGCTTCCTGAACCATATCAAATCTTTTATAACCTAATTTCTTAGCCAATTGGCTTTGAACGGTAGCCCAGTATACCAAAGCGAATTCCTGATGCATGAAACCTATGTTTCTTCTAACTTCCATCCTGTCAAGGCTTGCTTTTCTGATGTCTACCCATTTGGTTTCTCCATCTTTCTCAAGCTTGAAAAATACATCACCGCTGTCAGGAACATCCATACCACCTAACATACGAAGAAGAATTGTCTTACCTGCTCCACTTGGACCTACTAAGGATAGGATATCTCCTCTCTTTACTTCAAAGCTGATGTCCTTCATGTGCAAAACATCTTTACCTTTAAGCAAATAGAACCTTTTATCCAAATCACATGCTTTAATCAAGGTTTCATCTGTGGATTCAAGCTCAATGTCAACAGGGTCTTCAATGTCAGATAGGAACTCATCGATGATTTCATCAACATCTCCCTCTTTAGCTATTTCACCATCTTCCAAAAGGATTACCCTTTCAGCCAAGAACTTATGAATCTCAGGCAAGTGGGATACCAAAACAATAGTGATGTTTAACTCTTCATTGATCTTTTTAACAGCATCCAAGATTTCCTGTTTGGTTTTAGGACATGCCATTGTAGCAGGTTCGTCAAGAAGCATTACTTTAGGCTTTTTAGCAAGCTGTCTTGCCATGATAAGTCTTTGCTTTTCACCACCGCTTAATACGGAAGCCAAGTGACCGGACTTTTCCTTAAGGCCTACAAGCTCCAATAGCTCATAAGCTTCCTTATCGAATTGATCATGAGCCAATTTAAAGTCGGTACCTGCCTCATCACCGTATTTTGCACCGTATAGCTTTCTTACTACATTGTCAAGAACAGTTTCAGGCCAAATACCAAAAGACCTTTGCAAGTGAATTGCAGTTTCCTTTTTGACTTGATTGAAATAAAATTGAGTTGAATCCGGCTTTAAGGTGTATCTTTCTACTCTAACTTCACCTTCATCGAATTTTTCCACGCCTCTTAATATTCTTAAAAGGGTTGTTTTACCGGAACCGCTTGTACCTAAAATACCTACGATTTCTCCTTCTTTAACTTCAAGATTAATGTTATTTAGGGCTTTCACTTCTTCCCCATTATCTAACTTATATGATTTAGAAAGGTTTTTAATACTTATCATTATACCACGATTTAACTTTTTAAATGATTATTTTTTAATTTGTTTAATTTTAAATATTATTAGAATATTTATACATTATATAATATTAAATTACCTATATTTAAAACCTTTTCAAAATTCCTAAAAAAATTGAAAATAACGAAATTAAAGCAATATTTACTATAAAATAAAGATAATTAATTCATAATTGATAAGATTTAAATATTATAAATCTTAAAATTAATTTTAAGGGTTTACCCTTAAAGTAAACTCCTTTTTAGTTGAAAAGATTGGGAAATTGAGACGTTTAAGAATCCACTTTATTGGATTCTTTTAACGTTGACTATTTTTTGCTATTTTTTATAATTTTAAAAATTTTTATATGTTTAAACTATTTTACAAAAAATTTTAGGTGTGATTTAACCTTAGATATCCTTTATCCTTGTTAAAATAGTTCAAATAAGTTTAAAAAAATGAAAAAATAGAAAATGAAAAAATTATAAAAAAAGTGAATTTATAATTCAATTGGATAGAATTCAGTATAAGTAGAGTTTCTTTCTATTGGAACTCTTCCCAAGTCATTGACTAATTTAGTTAAGTCTCTAATGCTTGCATTCACTCCATCTGGAGCTCCAGAAGCTGCAGACAATTCATCTCCACCTAAAGTACCGCCTAAGTCATTAGCACCAGCTAAAAGTGAAACTTGAGCAAATCTAAAGCCCATCTTAACCCAAGAGACTTGAATATTAGGAATGATGTCTCTAAACATTAATCTAGCAACAGCATAAAGCTTTAGATCTTGAGTACCTGTAGCTCCCAAATCCCTTTGTCCTTCAAGGAATATCGGTGAGTGCTCATGCATGAATGTCATTGGAATGAATTCATTGAATCCACCGGTATCGAGTTGAATACTTCTAAGAATATCCAAGTGTTCGACCCTTTCTTCCAAGGTCTCTACATGACCGTACATCATTGTTGCAGAACCTGTAATACCTGCTTCCTGAGCTATCTTCACTACATCAATCCATTCTTGAGTTGATACTTTTTTAGGACAGATTATCTCTCTGGACCTGTCAGTCAATATTTCAGCTGCAGTTCCAGGCAAAGTGTCCAACCCTGCCTTTTTCAATATTTTAAACGCTTCATCTACAGGTATTTCACTATTTAATGCAGCATCTCTAATCATGGTTGGTGAAAATCCATGGATTTCCACTTTAGGGTAATGTGACTTGAGCAATTTCAAAAGATGCTCATAATATTCTATTGTTGCATCTTCAAGCACTCCACCCATCAAGGTGAATTCGCGTGCTCCATCACGGTAACCGCCTTCAGCCTTATTCAAAATGCCTTCATCATCTAATAAATAAGCTTCAGGATCATCAGGATCCTTACCGAAAGCACAGAATCCACAGCGTACATGGCAGATGTTTGTGAAGTTGATGTTGCAGTTATTGATGAAAGTGACCTTATCACCAACAATCTCTTCACGGACTGCATCTGCAGCAGCTAAAAGCGGATAAATTTCTGAACCCTTTAGGTTCATTAAGTAATTCCCATCTTCAACTGAGATAGGCTCATCAAAAGCGCTATCTAAAATCTTCTTAGTTTTGGATGCCACATTAATTCTATCGTACATAATTTTAAATCAGTTCTATATAACATATAAAGTTTTCTATGAATTGAAAAAAATAATTAATTTTAATAGGTTAAATGATTAAATTTTAACTAAAAAGTGATTAAATTATTAATAAAGAATAGAAAATATTTATTAATTAAATTAAGTAAAAAATCAGACATTTTAAGATAAAAATGATTATTTTCATACATTTAATTTGAATTATCAATTTATATTTATTGATTAATTTATTTTTTATCAACAATCAGATAAATAATCAAATAATCAAATAATAAATAATCAAATATTAATATTATAAGGAATAAAAAGAGATACAATGAAGAAAGTAACACGTGGCTTATTAATTGGAAGAATGCAACCTGTTCATAATGGCCATATCCAAATTATAGAGAAGACATTGAATTATGTTGATGAAGTTGTAATTGGTATTGGAAGCGCTCAATTAAGCCATGAGCTAAAGGACCCATTTACTGCAGGTGAAAGGATCATGATGATGACACAAGCATTGGATGATGCGGATATCGACCCAAAAAGATATTACATCATACCTATTGAGGATATCAATAGAAATGCATTGTGGGTTGCTCAAGTCAAGATGCTGACTCCTCCTTTTTGTAAAGTATATAGCGGAAATGCACTTGTAAAACGATTGTTCAAGGAAGAAGGATACGAAGTCTATCAGCCAGAGCTATTTGATAGGGAAGTCTTGTCTGGAACTGAAGTGAGAGATAGAATCCTAAATGATGGAGATTGGAGATCTCTTGTTCCTAAAGCTACTGCTGATGTTATTGACGAGATAGATGGAGTATGCAGAATCAAGGAATTGAGCAAAAAGGAATTAAGTGAAAAATAATTCCTAATCTTTTTTTATTTTTTTAAAATTTTTCTATATTTTCAAATACTATTTCTGACCTTGATTTGCAATAATTACAAAGATTTAAGTTTACAGAAGCATTCTTATCATAATCAACTTTATTGCGTTTTTCCCTTAAATCAGTTAATGCCCTGTAAATCTTATCACCAATATATTCATCATGATTGAAAGGAGCATTTCGGAATATTTCTCTCGTTTCCTTATGAATTTCAGAAGAGTCTGAATTCATTATATTCTTGCTTTTTTTGCTTCTATAAATCTTATTTAATATTAGATAGTCTCTAGAAATGCAAAATGAAGAGAAATAGTATCGATTTATGCTGTCCTATATGCTGCATCAGTATTTAGATTTATAAGAATATCCGC
>JAEEWY010000102.1 GCA_016291275.1 Methanobrevibacter sp.
TATTTCTGAAATGAAAGCCTTGGTTTCAGCAGATAATTGGCCATAATCCTGTACACGAGCACAGTCAAATAACTTATCAACACAGGTTAAAGCTATTTGGGTAGCTCCATTGATTCTGCAGGATTCCTTAGCAAGTTCCATATCAAAGTAACCGATTCTTCTACGTCTTCCAGTTACAACACCATACTCTTCAAGACCTTTGCTTTCAGCTTCCTCTTGAGTCATTTCTGTTGGGAAAGGACCTTCTCCAACACGGGAAATGTAGGATTTGAATACGTTTATGACCTCATCCACTTTAGTTGGCCCTACACCGACATCTGCTGCAAAAGTTGATGCAGTGGTGTCCTTACTGGTTACATATGGATATGATCCGTAATAAAGTGAAAGTGCAAATCCTTGGGAACCTTCAATGAATACGTCTTCTCCATTGTCAATAGCTTCATTGCATGCGAGAGAGACATCAGCAAGATAGTCTTCAAGTTCAGGAACATCCTTTGCAAGGCCGGCAGACCTCATTACATGGTCTGAATTAGCAGGTCCGCAACCTGATCCAGTACTTCCAATCTTTTTAGCCAAATGCTCGGAATTCTTATCTCTTGATATGTGTTCCTCAGTAATGATTGCACATCTTGGGTCTACAACCATTCTTTCCTTTACATTGTATTTCTTCAAGTCTTCGAATTCCTTAAACAAAACATCTGGGTTTACTAAAACTCCTGCACCAATCATGAGTTTAGCGTCTTTATGAACAAAACCAGATGGAGTTAATCTTAAACCATATTTTTCTCCATTGAATTCAACAGAATGCCCTGCATTTGGTCCGACACCTGCACGAGCAATAATGCTTGGCTTATCATTATCACAGAGATAGGTAATGCATTTTCCTTTACCTTCATCTCCCCAAGCTCCACCAACTAGTATACTACAAGTCATTTAAAATCTCCTTTTAAAAATTATTTTTAGTTAGTTTTGATAGTTTTTATATAGTCTTAAGCATAGTTTAAATAATTGTTTAAATATTATAATTTTAATTAGTTTTTAGTATAATCTTAAGTACAATTTAAGTATAGTGAGTTGTTAAATATAGTTCAATAACCATATATATTTTATTTTTTAACATTAATAAATATTATCATGAATGAATATTTTAAAAAAATAGCTTGAAATAATAAACAAAATAATAGAAAAATAGTGGAATTCAAATGAAAAGTGAAGATTTTTAAGCATCTTCCAATATTTCCAATAGCTTTTGAAGATATAAGTATCTCTCATACTTGAATTGCTCATTGTTTGCTAAAAAGGCATCCAAGACATGTGAATTCATTTGACGCAAGATGGATAATTGAATAATGTTCTTTACATCTTCATCAATCTTTCCCTGAAGGATCAACTGACCAAATCCAGTGGCGATAATTGTATAATCAAGACTCATCAATTCCTCGTAAAAGTCCATATCCTGAATGATTTTCAATATATTCTCACTTTCAATGACATCATCGTTAAAGTCTTCCAATTCCAAATCCCAAGACTCTAAAATCCATATGAAACATTCAATTATTGGAGTTTTTGGATTTTCAGCCAACCAGTTTGATATTTCACAAAATGCAATATATGCCTCTTCACATCCAAAAGGAGAAAGTTCATCAGTAGCATCCCAGAAGAACTTATAGTCCGCTATCTTAACAGCACGTTCATTAGGTACTTCTCCAAAGAAATAACTATTGTCTTCCAAATAATTGTAGCCTTTTTCTAATTGTTCCATAAATTCACCAAAACGCTTACTTTAGAGGAAACTCTTCGCAAAGAGGATCTTCATCATACTCCTTATCAGTTCCTTTCTTGTTCCAGTAATCCAAGTAATACATCATCCAGGTATTTGAAACCCTTTTGATCTCATCATCATCCAATGCTTCAAAATCATTGAAGAAATTGATGAAGTCTCCACCTACAGCAATGGCCATTTCCTCACATTCAAATGACAATAGGAAATCATTATTCTCATTCTCATTTCTTTTATCCGCCAAAACCTTCTTAAACTTGTATTTTCCTTCAATTTCATTTAGATAATCGTGATTCTGGAATTTGAATCCCTTGACTTTTTTTGAAAATTCCTGATAGAAATAGGGATATCTTAAAGATAGATACTCATTGGAATTTAACAAATGATTCAGATAATCCTCATCAAATCTTAAGAAATCAAGATTTTCCTTTTCATTAAAGAACAATGCCAAATAAATGTTTTGACCAAATCGAATAGCTAATTCTCCCCTATATGAATTGTCTAAAATAGGCCTTGAGGATAATTTGAGATTCTCAAATTCAAGATAAAGTGAATTTGAATTGTCATCTATTTCAAGCCAAACCCATTTTCCCTGTGAAATGGCATCTTCAATAATATCTTTGGATCTATTGTTCATTTTCTTCACTGTTTAATCTAATAAAGTCTTCAAGGGCTCCATCCATGGAATAATCCTTTCCATCATATTTCTTTTTCCAATTGAAATTCTCTATTTCAATTATTTCATCTACGGATTCACCCCAATTGATTTCAAAACCATAGTCTTTCAAGGTTTTAACAATCTTTTTAGCTATTTCCAAACCTTTCTTTTCATCATATTCAAAATCGCCGAAAGCGATGTTCAATACATTATCTTCCACCACATTTTCAATATCCTCAAAAGTATAGAAACAGAATCCAATAGGATTGTATTTATTATTCCTTAAATGTACAAAGAGTTCAAATGAATCCTGAATTCCCTCTTCAATGTCATAGCCAGCATTATGGATAGAAATGATCTTTTCCTTTGTCAAATCGCAAAATGCATTTTTCAAATTAATGAAATCGTCAGAATCTCCCTCTAAATCTTCAAGGCTTTCCTTATTTTCCAAAAGGAGTTTAGAGATTAAATCATCAGATATGTCCTCTTCGATAAACTCATCAGAAATGATTTCCAATATCTCATCATCGCCATAAAAACCGCTCTTGATCAATAGCTGAATTTCATAATTGATCTCATCAATCAGTTCCTTATCCATAATAACACCCAATTAGACTTTAATTAGAAAATAATAATCAAATGATAAAAAAAGTAGAAAAATAAAAAATTAAAAAATAGAAATCATTAAGCTCTAATGATTTTAATGGTATAAATGTTTTTTCTTTCAGTCAAGGTGACAACTATTGTGTCGTCTCCAACCTTAACAACGCAAAACTCATCTCTGTACTTGTATTCATAGCCTTTAATTTCAGCATAACCTCTTAAAGCCTTTAAATGATTTACTTCGAATTTACGATGGAAATCATTTATGACATTTGCAAATACGTCAATGTCATCAGTAATTCCTATCTCATCAGACTCAATGGTTACAAAGAAGACAAATCCCCCATAATTAACAGCACAATATGCATCATTGCTAAAGAGGGAAGAGACTGTCATAGTCAAAATATGAGCTTCAGTCAAGTTTGCTGCAAAGACATTTTCAAAGAATTGTGGAACATTCTGTTCTTGACCAAATTCCCTTATAGCCTTTGCCTCTACAATTAAGTCTTCTGGAAAACCTATATCCTCATTATCCCATGCCCAGGACCAGGTGTCTTCATCAGGATCCAAGAATCCAATCAATTGAATTGGGAATTCCTTTTCACCAAATCTGACAATTCCCTTTTCAATATCCAATTCAGGTTCAGCATTTCCAACAATGCTTGATAATATTTCCTGCTTTTCTAATGCCAAAGCACCATATTTAGAGAATAAATCTTGTAAATCATCATTTTCTTCAATTAAAAAAGAATTAACTTCCATTTCTTTCACCAATAAAAATTTAAAAAAATAAAAAATAAAAAGGTCTAGAAGGATAATTTAGAGATTCTGCTCATAGCTTCTTTAGTGTTTTCTAAAGTGTTGAATGCAGTTAATCTTAAGTAACCTTCACCGCTTGGACCGAATCCTGAACCAGGAGTACCTACAATATTAGCCTCTTCCAAGAGTAAATCGAAGAAATCCCAGGATTCCATGTCGTTTGGAGTCTTTACCCAAATGTAAGGGGAGTTCACTCCACCGTAAACATTCAATCCAATATCGGATAGGCTTTCACGAATGATTTTAGCATTTTCCAAGTAATATTCAATGTTTGCCATGATTTCCTTTTGTCCTTCTTCAGTGTAAACTGCTTCTGCAGCCTTTTGAACAGGATAAGAAACACCATTGAACTTGGTGGTTTGTCTTCTGTTCCATAATGCGTTTACTGATTGCTCATTGCCTTCAGCATCCTTGATCTTGATTTCCTTAGGAACAACAGTGTAAGCGCAACGTGTACCAGTGAATCCTGCTGTTTTTGAAAAGCTTCTGAATTCAATAGCAACTTCCTTTGCACCATCGATTTCATAGATTGTGTGAGGCACATCATCTTCTGTGATGAAAACTTCATATGCTGCATCGAAGAGAATAAGAGCATCATTTTCCTTAGCATACTCTACAAATTTAGCCAATTGGTCTTTTGTTAAAGTGGTTCCAGTAGGGTTGTTTGGGAAACAGAGGTAGATTAAATCCACTGGTTCTGTAGGAAGTTCTGGAACAAAGCCATTTTCTTCAGTGCAAGGAAGGTAAATGATATTCTCATACATTCCATCATCTTTAATGTTGCCTGATCTTCCTGCCATTACATTGGTGTCAACGTATACAGGATAAACAGGGTCAGTTACTGCAATCACATTATCCAATGCAAATATTTCCTGGATGTTACCGGTATCACATTTTGCACCGTCGGAAATGAACACTTCATCAAGGTCTAAGTCCACTCCCCATTTATTAAAGTCATTTTTAATGATAGCTTCAGCTAAAAAGTCGTAACCTTGTTCTGGACCGTAACCCATAAAGGTGTCACCATCTGCCATTTCATCAACAGCATCCTTGAAAGCCTTGATTACAGTAGGGACTAAAGGTTTTGTTACGTCTCCAATACCCATTTTAATAACGTTCTTATCTGGATTTTCTTCCATGTATTTAGCTGCACGTCTATTTACTTCAACAAAAAGATAACTATTTTGCAATAAAAGATAGTTTTCATTAATTTTAACCATGTTTTTACCTCAGACTAATTTAAAAATTTAAATAATTAAAATCATTAGTTAATGAAAATCTAAAACATCAAAATTACAATTAATATAATCTCACTTTGAATAACTAAAATCTCTAAAATTAACTTAATTAATAATTTATAACTAGATTTCTAACTATTTAACACTTAATTATTTATTAAATATATTATTTAAAATTGTGTATTAAAAAGGGAAAAACTTGGAAAAATCATACAAATTTTTAAAAAGTTATGCCTCTTAAAAAAAATATAAAACTAATGTATAAAGAAAATAAAAAAGATATACATATAATACTATAAGATAATGTATGACTTACTCATATTGTTTTATATTATACTTACATATTGTTCTATTCACAGATTCTTAAGAATGTGATCAGAACACTTAATTTATTAAATAAGATTAATTCGGTGAAAAAATGAAGGAAATAACAGCAATACTGCTTATTCTTATAG
>JAEEWY010000103.1 GCA_016291275.1 Methanobrevibacter sp.
GAATTGATGCCCCCAATATGTTTAGGTAAGAAACAAGCAATAAGATCAAGACTATATTTGAAATAGCCACAACAATCCACAACTTTCCAAGAATCATTGTATTCTTTTCCAAGATTAAAATGTTATTTGTAATTCCATACATTCCCATGAATATTGCTCCAAGGCAAACGAAAGGAGTTACCATATAACCTCCAAGTGCAATCTCAGGTGTTGTGATTATGTATAATAATGGCTTTGAAAGAACACTCATTCCAACTGCTGCAGGAATTGTCAAGAGGAGATAGTATTTCATTGAATAGCTAAGATACTTGTCCACTTCCCCTATGTCTCCCTTTTCATAGTATTCTGGCAAGACTGCAGGTAGGAGAACTGCAAATGGGGAAAGGAACATCAATAGTATGCTTCCCAAAGCATATCCTGGGGAGTAGCATCCAACCGCTACTGATCCGATAAGGATTCCAATGACATACTTGTCACTTGAATCAACTACACAACTGGACACATTGCTTGGTATGGTAGGAAGAGCAAATGCAAGCTGTTCCTTTAGGTTAGACCATTTTCCAATTCCAATTCCAAGATATTTTACAATTAGAAATGCCATCATGATGAATACTGCAACATAACCGGTTAAAAGACCAAGCACAACAGTTTCAATATTATATCCTGCATAAGTGAGGTAAATGCTTACAAAGACCCCAATATAACTTTGAAGAACAAGGAATAAGGAGTATCTTTTCATTTGCTGGAATGTTCTAAAGAAGCTTATTAGCATAAGGTTCATGCATGCAAAGAAGGAGATGGCAGTTGTAATGTACAAGACTTGCATGCTTCCGTTGAATAATGCATTGGCAATTGTGTTTCCAAAGATTAGGAACAATGAACATATTATCAATGTTGAGATGAATGTTAAGCTAATCATTGGATAGAATGAATCCTTGATCTTTTCCTTATCCTTTTCAGCAGACAGGAACCTTACCATTGTGTATGGAAGTCCAAGATTTGCAATGTTCGGAACAAGTGCGATTGTAGTGTTTACCTGTGCCCACATACCGTATTCTGCGGTTGTGAATGACTTTGTAATGATTGGAATAAAGATTAGGCTACTGAGAGAGATTAGGATGTTTGTGAGTCCCACCAAACCTATTCTTTGTATAAATCGCACATATTCGCTCATTTAATCACTTAAAATCTTTTTAAAAATAGTTTCATCAAAGTTCTTAAAGAAATAATCCTTATCATATTCTTGAATTGATATGTTTTCATTGTTTATGTAATTAATTAGTTCTTCACTGCTTTTAACCTTTTTTACAATATCCTTATCGATTAGGTCATCTAAATATTCCACTCCCGGAACATCTATTATGAAAGTTTTGCAATTGAATGCAAGCCCTTCATAGATTGCAGTTGAAAAGGCACCTATTTGGTAGTGACTTTTTGCAAAGAGTTCGTATAATGGAGGTTCGCTTTTATCAATTACAGTAAAATTGTCAAATTCATTTACTGCTTTTATCAGGTAATCGTAATTTTCCTTCCAAGTTCCATATTCTCCAGGATGTAGTTTATAGATAAAATTATATTTTTGAGCATTATTGTTATCAGTATTTTCATTAATGCTTAAAGCTGTTTCATATGCTAATTTGGATAAGTATTTTCCAATGACTCCTTGTGAAATAAATAATATTTGCTTTTGATCATTAGGTTCATTATCTTTTTTATCAGCTATTTTCATATATGTTTTTGAGTTTTCCTCAAAGTATGGGAATCCCATTGAAATGATGTTTTCACTATCTATAGGGAATGGACAAGCATTTTTCCAGTAGTCTCCAAAACTAAGTATCTTGTCTGGGAAGTATTCAATCTCCTTGATTTCATCATTGAATTTCATAGTGTTTTCAGGATAGCTGTAACCTAAATGGTATGGGCTGATGGTCCCATGCTGCAATTCGATTATTTCTATGTTCATTTTTTTACAGGCTGCAACCAGTGCCTTATTTTCGTATGCTACGACTAAAAATACAAGTTTAGGGTTCTTTTTTTGAAGAAGTTCAATATACTTTTTATAGTCATATTGGAAATTCAGGATATGGTCTTCCATAATTCTAAATAAGTCAATTTCAATATCAAAAGCAGTTTCAAGCTCTTCTTTTACTGCATTTATCAGTTGCTTTTCCTCTTCTGTAAAAGGCAATTTGCCCCTATTCCTTGTTTTATGGATGAATGAACCTAAAAGAATTCTGTCATTGAATTTGACATTATTTTCCTTAATATTGCTTTTGTTTCTAAAATGCTGATTTAAATAAGGGGATTCAATGGTTTCAAATCTTTTACCATATTGATTGAGAGTGTCTTTTAAAAAATAGCTATAGATATCTTGGTATTCATCTTCAAATATGACTTTTCTTGGGTGGTCGAATATCAAAACATTCACATTTTCCTTTCCACTTAAGGGGTTTGATGAAATGCTGTTTTTGAGAAAAGGCAAGAATGAGTTTATCTTATCAAATAAGGAAAGACTTGACTGCTGAGCGGATTCAAAAACATTAGTCTTTCTAGTTATTTCATAATATAAATACATTCTAATCAATTGCCAAGGATAGCAATCTTGAATCTCCTTATGATTCAATTCATATTTCTCTTCAAGATTCCAAATCTTTTGACAAATCTCTTTCACTGTAAAAGTCATAAAAATTCCTTGATGATTATAATTTATTCTAAATATTCATATTTAATCAATTCATCTTCAGCAATGTCAATTTTTGCCTTTTTGCCGATGACATTTTCTATTTCACTTGGTGAAATGCCTGTTCCTGGCCTTTTGTATGTGAGCATATCCTCTGAAATTACAGTTCCCTCTTTAATTTCCTCTTTTGCAATGATGGAACGTCTTGCCTGTTTTCTTGATTCGCTTTCACATGGGAGAGGAACCTTATCATATTGGCCGTTGATTGTTTTGATAAGTTCTATATTTTCATTGAATTTTCTGATGTCATCTGGATCCATTCCATGATAATGGTCATTTCCTTGCAAGGTTTTATCCAATGTATAATGCTTTTCAAGAATTGTTGCTCCGTAAAGATAAGCTGTTGTTAAAATAAGCATGTTTTTATCAGGTTTGGTATGATCTGAGTAACCGATTTCATAGTTAGGGTACAAATCCTTAAGATTCTTAATCATAAGTAAGTTTGCATCGCTGTTGTTTGTTGGATATGAAAGGACACAATGCATAATTCCTATTCCTGCTTCCCCTTTTGTGTATTTTTCATTTGCATTTTCTATTGTGTCTATTGCCAATTTGATCTCATCAAGATTGGAAGCGCCGGTTGAAATGATGATGTCTTTTCCCTTTTCAGCAATTTTTCTAATGAAAGGAATGTTTGTAAGGTCTGATGAGGATATCTTATAGACATCCATGAATTCATCTAAATAATCAATTGAATCGAAGTCAAAAGGTGTTGATAGGAACATTATTCCAATCTTATTGCAGTAATCAGCTATTTCTCTGTATTCTTTCTCTCCAAATGAATCAAATTTCTTAAACAATTCGTATTGTGAAGTTGTAGGCTCTTCATTTGTATCCCAATATGCAGGGGAGTTCTTGGAAGCTATTGTATTCGCTTTATATGATTGGAATTTAACTGCATTGCAACCTGCATCTTTTGCTTCTTTAACCATTAGTTTAGCTGCATCCATATTGCTAATATTTTCCTTTTTTGCAATATCGTAGTAATTTACGCCAATTTCAGCTATTAGAAATGGCTCTTCATTAAATATGCTCATATTTTCACCTTATTTGCCCTTTCTTCTTTCCATTCTTTGTATGATTGCTTGATTAGCCTTTTAATGTTATCAAATCCATGCTTCAAATCAACTTCACTCATTCTCTTGTTCATTTCCTGTCTTAATTGATAGTCATTTATTGTGCTTTCGAATGTTTCCTTTATTTCTTCTTTAGAGACTTCACTGCCTAAACCTAAATTAATGAAACCATGTTCAACATTACCAAAGATATGGGTTAATTCCCTTTCATTTTGGCAAAGGCATATGCAAGGAACTCCAAGTGAAGCTATTTCATACATGGTTCTGCCTGCTGAAGTGAATATCAAATCAGCATCGTGCATATGTTCACTCATGTTCTTAACGTTTTCATAGATTTCTATTCTTTCATTATCCTTGTATTTTTCTTGGATTTCCTTCTTGTTTCCATAACCAAGTCCTAAGATAATCTCAATCTTGTTTTTGTAATTGCTTTCCAAGATCGCTTCAAGAACCTTTTCAGTTAGGTTATTTGGATCTGTTCCTCCAAATGTGAGAAGAACCTTATTGACTTCTTCTTTGATTTCCTTAAAGGATTGATAATAAAACTCATCTTTGAGTATGTAATACTTATGTCCAGAGTAAAGGTTTTTAAGAGGTATCTTATGCTCATACAATGCATCAAAGACCATATGCGCATATTTCACTCCACCGCCAACATCTTCAAAATTGACTATGAAGAATCCTTTGTCCCTAAGGGATTTTGTATATTTGGAATTTGTATTAAGGATGTCATTGATTACAATATCCGGGTCATATTCAACTATCTTTTCTATCAATTCCTCTTTTGCTTCCTCATCAGCTTCTTTTCCTTTGCCTTTATTGCTGTTGTGAGTAATGTAAGGATAGTTGTTATTCTTGACGATTTCAATTCCTAATGGTTGTGCCTCATCAAGCAAGAACACAACTTCATGATTGACTAATTTGGAAGCTATTGATAATGCCCTGTAGATATGGCCTGTTCCGATTTCATGGGAAGCGTCAGCTTTAATCAATATTTTCTTTTTCTTTAGGATTCTTTCAGCTACCCACCAGTCTTCGTAATTGTCAATGTCAATGCTTTCTTGCTTTGAGATTTCAATTAGCCCAATATTATCTCCAAGACGGCTATTTTCAGTTACAAATTCTCTTTTAGTTGCAAATATGCTTCCAGTTTCTTTAAATGCTTTTTGCAGGTATTGCCTATTCACTCTTTCCTTGTATAATGGGAAATACCTCTTGTTTTTTTCATCGTATCCCCAACTCAAGTGCCTGTCATCAACAACACTGATAATTGTATCATAGAACTCGTTGTCTTCATTTGGATTTAATAATGTTTCAATAGCTAAATCTAAGGTTTTTGTTTTAAGAAGTGGGGAAGTAGGTTGCACTGTTATTACAACATCATATTTTTCGTTTTCTTTTTTCTCTTTTTGAATTGTGGCATCGTATATTACAGGATCAAGAGGAATTGAGTCTTCTGCAAGTTTTCCATCTCTTTTAACTGTTTCTGCACCAAATTTCTCTGCAATGAACTTTATTTCATTGTCATCGGTTGTTACAAGAACATCATCAACATATTCTGATGCCTTTCCCATTTCTATTGTATGTGCTATAAGCGGTTTTCCTCCAAGCAATCTTATGTTTTTTCGTGGAATGCCTTTGGAACCGCCTCTAGCTGGAATTACCACTAAAATCTTATTATTCTTATACATTTTAAAACCTTTAGCTATT
>JAEEWY010000104.1 GCA_016291275.1 Methanobrevibacter sp.
GGTACAAGCAAAGCCATTGTAGTAACATCAATGCCTTTCATTACAGTCTGTACATCAGGACCGTGGTGAGAAGGAACTTTTGGAGGGTTAGGAACAATAGCGTTAATAGGGCCTTTTTTGATTTCAGAAGGGTCAGATCCTCTCCTAACCATTACAGCACGAACTTTTTTAATGTCAACTAATGGATTAAGAGTGTGTAAGGTACGGGTTAAACCAGTAGTGTTACAGGATACTACTCTTGCATAGTCTGCACCGTATGAATCATCATAGTTAGCGAATGAGTTGAAGGACAATCCAGTTAATTCATGGTCTTCTCCACCTTGGTAAATAGCTTTTACACCTGCTTTTTTATACATTTCAAGGTTTTGAGGTCCGATGTTTCCAGGAGTACAGTCAACTACAATATCTGCTTCTTGAACCATGTCTTCAACAGTACCTGCAATTTCAATTCCTGCTTCTTTAAAGAGACCTTCCCTTTCAGGAATTCCAATGTATAAAGGATATCCCTTTTCTTCTACAGCGGTTTTTGCTTCAAAGTTTGGTCTGGTCTTACTTACACCAATGACTTTCATATCATCTTGAGCAGCTACAGCATCAGCCACTCTTTTACCTATAGTTCCAAATCCATTAATAGCTACAGATTTCATTTTTAAACTTCCTTTATGAATATTAAATTTATATAAACTCATTAAATTCAATAAATATATAATTTAATTTTTATTATTTAATCTATATATAATTTAATATTTAATCTAAAAAATATGGCTTAAAACAGGAAAATAAGTGATATCTTTTGTTTTATTCTAATAAAACTATACCATAGCAGAAATAGCTATTATTCTCCTCATCAATTCCTAAAATATCATAACCATTGTTTTCTATAGTCTTATGAATATCTACACCACAAGCTTCACCAGAAGGACGGGCTTCTGTAGGATACCTGCATTGGTCTAAATCACATTCTTCACCTTTGGATTTGCAAACCATGCAAGGACCTCCCCCCATGCCAAATGCCTTATAATAACCAAAATGAGCACAGCAATTCTCTATATCTAATGCTATCTTAGAGATTCCCCCAATATCATCTTCAATAGAAGCCAAACTGATTTCAAATAAAATAGCTGTTTTATAAGAATTTACCATGCCAATAAATTCCTCTGCCTTTGGAGTAAAAGGTGGGCATACCAGCGTTTTACCGTAGTTAGGACACCCATATTGACATTTTAATCTTGTCCATGGCTCAACTACAATAGTGCTTGTGTCGATATAATCAAATTTAAAACCTTTATAATCCTTTGTTAATTCTTCAATTTTCACTTTTAACTCATCTAAATCAATCATAAAATCACTCCAGATTATAAACATTCATTAAGTTTATTTAAATAAATTTTGAATTGTATCATTAATAAAATTTTTTAAATTTATAAATTAAAAAAAGTAAAAGCAAAATGAAATAAGTTTAGATAATATGAAAATAAGTAAAAAATTAAAAAAAGAAAAAAAGAAAAAAGATAACGAAGAAATAAGAGCGATAAAATAAAAAATAAAATAAAATAAGAAAAAATGAAATAAAATCCATTCTTATTTGATTAAAATCATATTTTTTGATCTGAAGATTTTTTGATTTGATTTTTGAATTTTATCTCTTGATTTGATAATTTTTTCATCTAATTTTTGAATTGTAATTTTTGATCCTAAATCTGATTCCTTAAATTTTCGATATATTATTCTAACTAATTGGTAAAAGATAAAGAAATAAAAGACAAAAATTAATACAATCCATTGTAAACCTTTAAACATATCCATTTATATCCCTCCGAACTTTTAAATAATAAATCATGAAGCTTTTTTAAGAAATTTCTCTGATTTAACCAAAAACATAAACTTGAACTAACATATAGGTATACCCTTATGGGTATATACCTAATTGAAAAAAATATAATTTCCAATTATAATCATAATTATAATCTGGAATAATATTCTAAGATAGTAGAAACATCATTAATAGCTTCATCACTTTCTCCAGCTTCAATTGCATTTCTAATACAATTTTCGAGGTGACCTTCCACTATAATGTGACCTACTTTGTGCATAGCAGATTTAGTAGCATTTACTTGCATTAAAATGTTTTCACAAGGAATATCTTCCTCAATCATACGATCAATAGCGTTTAACTGTCCAATAATTTTATTAATTCTTCTGTGAAGATTGTCTAAATCCATACATTGTTTCATTGTAACACCTTAATAATTTTTTTGAAATATATTGATATACCCATTGGGGTATACCTATACTAATGTTGAACTTTTTAGTATATAAAGGTTTTGGAAAAATAGTAAAAACAGTAAAAATAGTAAAAATTTAAAAAGATAAAAAAATAAAAAAAGGAAAATAAATTAATTAAAAAATTAATTTATTATAATTGTCCAAATTGTCTTAGTTTCTCTGGGAAATATGTGTCTACTACATATTCAAGACCATATTTGGAGAAAGATTGCTGTTCTGCTTTTTTACCGATCTTAAGCATTTTCTTAATCTCGGTTTGCCAGAACTCTGTTTGATACCTTGGGTCTTTTGAAAGCTCTTTCAATCTCAATACATCGATATCTTTCAATGGGTCTGTTGGAAGATCATATTCAATGATATCAGTTGCAGTTACCCCTAAGAACTTAGCATCAGGAGTAGCTAAATCGTGATTTACATGAGCTAACTTTGCACTTCCGGATATAATTACCTGTCCGATGTGGAATCCCCAAGGGTCTCCGTCGTTACAGATATATACAGGAAGGCCTAATTCTTCATTAACCCTTTTGATAAATCTTCTTGTAGCACGAGCTGCTTGACCTTTAAGACCTACAATCAAACAGTTGAATCTGTTATGAGCATCCTCTTGAACTAACCTGTGGAACATCCCCATGGTTTCCACTGCAAGTACAAAGTCAGCACCGCAATCCAACAATTCAACTTGGTCAATGGTAGGTGAAATGGTATAACCGGATTTACCTGCTCTTGCAGCATTGATCTCAAATTCACCATCAAGCAAGGTGATATCACCATAAACGGATGCACCGTCTTCCTCAGGCATTAATCCTAAATCTTCACGAGTAGCACCTAATGCAACTTCCAAGTCCTCACCAACAATGTTGGATTCCTGTTGGTTATTGAATTCAATACCCCAACCTTCAGAGATATAATACATTTCCCTGATAGTTGCAGTCTTGTCTCTCAATACCAAATCCTTACAGAAATTAGCAACATAAACCATTTGCCCTAATTTTCTGATTTGCTTTACATTTCCAAGAGACCTTTTACCGAATCTGTCTCCAAGAATGTAATAACGCTTATCTGGATCATAAACAATGTTTCCAGTACCTCTAGAAGGAATTCTTAAAGTAGGTACTTTTTCCTTTTCAACATCCTCTATAATTTCTTCACCAAAAGCTTTGAGTTTATTGAAAGTGTATTGTCTCCTTTGCTCTTTGTGAGTATGTTTATGAGTAGTAGTTTCTTCAGCCATCTAATCATTCCTCCTGGTCTTCTGAGTCAAACAATGTAGACTGTCCAGTTTTTTTAGATTTTTTCTTTTTAGGTTTTTCATCGTCTATGAATGCTTCATCCAAATCAGATTCTTGGACTCTATCCTTACGACTGGAATGTTCCTTGTCTACAACATGACCAAATTCGTCAAGCTCTTCAAGTAAGGAATCTACGTAGTCTTCCTCTTCTATTTCTTCTTCAACCTTTTCACCCATCAATTCTGCTAATGCTCTTCTTGTAACTTTAGCAAGAACTGGTTTATAATCTGGAACACCAGTTTCAGCAAGTGATGCTGCCTCTTCAATGATAACAGGAACATAGTCTTCAAATATTTTAGATCTCATAGCTTTTTCCTTTTCAGCTTTTTTGGATCTGATATGCCTTTGAAGTTTTCTTGCTATTTTCATGGTAGCTTGTCTGATTTCATGAACAATTTCAGGTTCCGGTGCAATACTTTGCTTACCAGTGGATAAGTAAGGAACTTGAGTGGAAATAATGTTTACAAACAAGGTAAGTGGAGTGTTATCCAAGTCTCTAAGACCGTATCTTCTCCAATCAATAGATTTCAATGCTTCTGTAATAGCACAGCTTCCTGCATCAAAAGTCAATGGAACTCTGTTTGCAAATCTTAAGATTTCAGATTTCCTTTGTTCATTTACAATTCTACCAGCATCTCCACCATAAGCGATACCTGCTTCTACAATGAATGCTACACCACCTTTATAGGTAACAGGAGCTCTTGTAATTGTAGTGATGAATTCAGGTTTCAATATTAATTTCATACCTTTTTCAATTTGCTCTTCACCAATAGGAATAAGACCAGAAGTAGGAGGAGCCATGAATTTCATTTTTCCAAATGCTTCTACAATAGCTTCCGCTTCAGCCCAAGTCATGCTTTTTGGACGTTTTTTCATGTCAATACCAGTGAGTTCCTGAAGCTCTTTGATCTTCTTGGAAGACATTCTTGACAAGTTGGTAGTTAACATGCTTTTGAAGTTTCTCTTATCAGTGGTTTTTGCAATGTGAGTAATATCATCAGCAGTTACACCTTTAGGGTGAGGCAATACTTCTTTAGGTAAGACTGGAACAATTTCTGCAGCTCTTTTAAAGATGTATTTGTGTCCTTTAGGATCTCTAAAGGTAATTTTTGCATGAGGGTTAGCAATCATGGTTCTACGAATGTACTCAAATGCACCTTGTTCAGCTAAAGAATAGGACACTTCTTTAAAATGGAGTTGGATACAAACACCAGTGCTTTCTGGAGTGAAATGTTCAGTTTTAATGATATCTCCAACGTTGTTTTTTACATCCATCTTAAATTCCATTTTAACCCCTTTTAGCTCGCCATCCTCTTTCCATCCGGAAATTACATGGGTGGACTCACCAGTAGTCATTTGGGATAAAAGTACACAACCACTACAACCTAAACCTTGTTGTCCTCTTGATTGGATGTTTCTAAATTTGGAACCTGCAAACATCTGACAGTATACTTGAGTTACAAATTCCTCAGGAATACCCGGACCATTATCGGAATGTCTTAAAAGATAATGTTCCTTTCCAAGTTGCTTTAAATCAATTCTGATTTCAGGCAAAATACCCGCTTCTTCAGCAGCGTCAAAACTGTTTGTAATCAATTCGTGGAAAACAATAGTCAGTGATCTGATCTTACCTGAAAACCCTAACATCTGTTTATTTTTTCTAAAGAACTCTGATGGAGTTAATTGGTCAAAATTCTCAAAGAGTTCTTGCGCTTGTTGAGACAAATAAAACCTCCTTTACATAGTTTTTATTAATTAAATTAATTAATTTAAAGAATTTATAAATAAATTAAATCAATCAAAATTAATTAAGATACA
>JAEEWY010000105.1 GCA_016291275.1 Methanobrevibacter sp.
CGCTCTTATCAGCTACAATTCTAGCTTATGGATCTAATTTGTCATTCTTCACACAAAGCTCTACATTTGCATCCGGTTCTAAAGGGGAAGTGATTGACAATGCATATACAACAGACACATTCTTTTATCTTCATGATTTCCCGAATTTCCTATACTCAGATTATGTGAGTTTTGATAATGTAATTCCAGTATTGAACGGTTCAAATCCAATGTCATTTTTCTTGATTGGGCTATTTGCCATTGGAATTTTGCTATCAGGATATAAGTTGATTAATGCTAAGAAAAAAGAAGAGTCTAAATACAAGTATCATTTAGGTATTTTATTTGTTGTGCTCTTAGCAATTTCAATTCTATGCTTTAAGATAAATTCACTTATCACAATCACTATCCTATTAATTGATTTGGTTATTCTGTTTTCATTTTTCAGGAAAATTGGTATTGATAGAGAGTTATATTCAACAGATATGCTTATGTTGGCATGGTTTTTGGTTTACTTCCTCTTCTTCACATTCTTGAATATTAAGGTGAATAGATACATTATAACCGTATTTCCTGCTTTCATTTATTTTGTGATTTATGCTTTAAATGAGATTTTGGATTTGTCTAAGAAATTTAAGTTCTTTGAGCTTAAAAAACAGAATATCTTAAACATCATTCCAATAATCCTGATTGTATTTTGCATATTCTCTGCATTCACATTCACATCAACAGTTCATTATAATGAGGATTTCAATAAGAATAAGGTAATTGCAGATTATTTAACTGAATATGACTCTGATTATATGTCAAAGGATGTTGCTGTATTCCATCAAAGGTCTTACAATTGGTTCTTAAAGAAGTATACAATTCCAATTACAGATGATCAATTGGATTATTTGGAGTCAAGCAATATCACTTATTACATATCTGATGATAATTTCAATTTATCAAATTACACTATTATTTATCAAAAAGAAGGTTTATATTTATACGAGAGGAATAATTAAAGTTTAATAAAATTAGTTTATGATTAATCTATAATTTTAAGATGGTGAATTTTATGAAGATTTTACATGTTGCACATTTCTTTTATCCTTGCTTGTCTGCAGGAGGAGTGGTTAATGCAAGCTATCAAATTGCATCCAATCAAAGCAAGGATAATGATGTAAAGGTTATCAGCTCAGATTCATGTAAAGAAAGATTAAAATTCCCAAATGGTCGCTATGATGTTGATGTCGATGGAATAAAAGTCGATTATTTCAGAAACCTCTCTAATGGATTTAAGATTAAGACCATGTTAGACACTCCATTGGGGGCTCCATTTAAGATTAGAAAAGACATTAAAGAGTATGACATTGTGCATATTCATGAGCATAGGCAAACTTTAGCTATTCTTGCAAGCTATTTTGCAAGGAAAAACAATATTCCATACATTGTACAGGCTCATGGATCTGTTCTCCCTTTCTTCCAGAAGGAAGGTTTAAAGAATCTTTTTGATAAAGTCTTTGGATTTAAGATACTTCACAATGCATCATGCGTATTTGCACTTACTGAAGTGGAAAAGGAACAGTATTTGAAAATGGGTGTTGATGAGGATAAAATTGAAATTGTTCCTCTCGGAATCAATTTGGAAGAGTATGAAAATCTCCCATCTTTTGGTGAATTCCGCTCTAAATTCAATATTGATGAAAATGATAAGTTAATTCTTTTTGTAGGCAGAATTCATGAAATAAAAGGTCTTGGCCTATTGATTGATGCATTTAATGATTTGATTAATCAAAATACTGAAAATAATAGTTTAGAAGATAATAGTTATAGCATTAAATTAGCTATTGTAGGTCCTGATGACGGTTATTTGACTGAACTGGAGGATAAGATTAAGGAATATTCTCTTGAAGAAAATGTCATAATCACTGGCCCATTATACAATGAGGAAAAGCAAGAGGCTTTGGTTGATTGTGACTTATTTGTCATGCCTTCCAAATATGAATCATTCACCACAAGCGGTCTTGAGGCAATGGCATGTTCCAAGCCATTGGTATTGACTAAAAACAACCATATTCATGATTGGGTTGATGGTAATGTAGGTCTTGCTTGTGAAGACAATAAGGACTCATTAAGAGAATCAATTGAGAAGATCCTATTTGATGAAGAACTATCCCTAATTTTTGCTGAAAACGGCAGGAAACTCATCAAGGAAAAATATAATTGGAACATAATCAATAATCAAATTTTAGAAATTTACAACAAAATTCTCTAATTTTTTTCAATTTTATTTCAATTTTTTTATTTTAAATTAAATAAATACATAATGTTTAAATCTAATAAATTATATATAATATATTAATATTGATTTATTAGAGTGATTTATGAATTTTTTCTAATTTTAATCACTTTTTAGATTATATTTTGATAAATTTTTATCATTAATCAAATTGAGTAGGGATAAGATGAAAGTGGTAGTTTGTCAGAACTGTGGTGAAAAATATCAGCTTGATGACGAAGATGATATTAATGCATTTGAATGTTCTGTTTGTTCTGGAAATCTGGAGGAATTGGATAGTTTCTCAAGTGATGAAGAGAAAGTTTCCTCTGGTTATGATTCGCAGAATTCTTCTGATTTAGTACTTGTTTATTGTACAAATTGCGGATTAAAATATCAATTGACTGAAAATGACAATATCAATGAATTTGAATGCAATAGTTGTGGAGGATCATTAGATTACGTTTCCAATATGGTCTCTGCATCAACCGAAACCACTGACTCAACTAATTTTACACAAAACCCACTCACAGAAACCCCGCTCGCTGATGATGAAATCGATGAGATTATTCCTATTCATATGGAAGCTAATTATGTAGATGATTCTGTCTATTCTGGTTCTGATGTTGATGAGATTATTCCTATTCATGCAGAGTTAAATGCTCAAAATGAGGGATACAGTGATGAGGACTATTATTATGAAACTGAAGAGATATTACCTGATACATTAGAATCCTATGAAGAGGAAGAAATGGTTTCCTATGGTTCTATTTATGACTCCACCCTTGGAGATGTTGATGAGATTATTCCTATTCATGCAGAAAGAAGGCATATGGAAACTTCAAGAGACATAGCTTCTGGATTTGCTTATAGGGATGAGTATGAAGAAGAGTATGAAAGTGAAGAAACAAGGCTTGTTGAAATCACTGACATTCCAGAAGATGAAATGCCTGAATCTCCAGTGTCTTTAGCTAGACAGGAATTGTCTGAAGAAGATCAAAAGCTATTTGCAAGAGTTCAAAATGAAATGGTCTTTGACAGTCCTGAAGAGTATGAAGCATTTAAGCTTGCCCGTTATAAGTATTACACTGCATTGTCTGATATTCTTAAGGATGAATATATCAGAAGTATGGATAAGGAATTCTACAAGGGAAGTTCTGTAAAACGCTTAATCAAAAAAGGTGAAGAAAGCGTTAAACGTGGAAATATAACTGCAAGCCAAGAGGATGCATTGGTCACTCCAGAAACTGTTGAGCTAATGAAAGCTCAAAACAGAGCTTATGAACCTAAGAAAACTAATGCTGATTTATACATGTTGATTGGAGCATTCATTTTAGTAGTTTCCGCTGCATATTATTACTTCATTAGCCAAATATGGTATGTATTGATTGCTATTGCCATAGGCGTTCTTATTCTCAGTTATGGTATTTATAAGAGATATGCTTTCAATAGCTACATAGCTCGTGGAAGAATCATTCGTGAAAGATTGCTTGCACTTCCAAATGATTTCTATGTATTCTATGCTGTTCAACCTCCACAATCAAAAGATATCATTAACCATGTGGTTGTTGGCCCTACTGGTGTATATACCATCTTATCCAAAAGATACGATTCTAAAGACTATAAGAATAAGGTCAAATCTGATAATGAAACAGATGCTATGGTAAATGATTCCGCTTCTATCCAAAATTACATGGATAAGAAGAACACTTTAGAGCTTCAAACTGATTACAAGGATAATCAAACCAGATTTGAATTTGGAAATGAAGAGATTCATTTTGTAAACAATAGTCAAATCAAACGCAAAGCTTTAGAGTTAAATGAAGATTTAGCTATTTTCTTGGATAATAAAGGATTTAGCGGAATTTACATTGAACCATTAATCGGTTTTGTTAATGATGACTTGGCTATTTTAAATGTTATTCTTACCAATGAAGATCTGTTTATAGATGAATTGTTCAATAGAATGATTCGTGGTCAAAAAAGAATTGATGAGTTAACCGTTGCTAAAATAGCAAGATTATTATCATATTATTCTGCAGATTGCTCTGTAGTATAATACTTTAATTTTTTACTTTTTTTATTATTTTCAATTTTATTTTTTTAAAATTTCAAAATTTATTTTGTTTCTTAGACCCAAGCTGTGATGAAATATGATTTCTAAAGTTTTAAATGTTTTTAAGGCAATTAAAAGGAAATATTACACCTTTAGAGTAAAAAGGGTATCTGCATCATGTGGAAAGGATTTAACTGTTAATGCTTATTCCTATATCACTCCTAAAACAAGTCTTGGAAACAATGTGAACTTCAATGGCATGAAGATTCAAGGAACAGCAAATGTGATAATTGGAGATAATTTTCACTCTGGAATAGAATGCATGATTATTACAGATAGCCACAATTACGAGGGTGAAGCTATTCCTTATGATGATACTGTCATTTCTAAGGATGTTGTCATTGAAGACAATGTATGGTTAGGAAATCGTGTAATTGTTCTTCCTGGTGTAACAATTGGTGAAGGTGCCATCATTCAAGCAGGAAGTGTTGTCGTAAATGATATTCCTAAATATGCAATTGCCGGTGGCCATCCTGCAAAAGTCTTTTCTTCAAGGGATAAAGATCATTATGAAATGTTAAAAAAAGAAGGAAAGTTTCATTAAATATTTTTATTATTTTTATTTTTATTTTTATTTTTCAATGTGTATTTTCACATATGCACAATAACTATTTTTCATAAAAAAATTTCATTCATTTTAATTAATTTTAACTTCAATTTAATGAATTAAATCCTTAAAGATTGCAATTTCTTTCATTGTCACTGCCTTTAAAATGAAGATGATTGCAAAGTATATGATTACGCCTGCAACAATGGATATCAAGACATTAATAATTCCAATTGGATGCATTATATAAACTGCAATTCCCATAATTGATGCTGCAATGACTATTTTTAAAAGCTCTTTTATGTTGAATGGCAATCTCATGGTTTTCTTGCTTGCAATTGCTGTTACTGCAAATGCCAATATGTAGCAGATAAGTGTTGCAATAGCTGCTCCCAATATGTTTAGGTAAGGAACAAGCAATAAGTTCAAGACTATATTTGAAATAGCCACAACAATCCATAAC
>JAEEWY010000106.1 GCA_016291275.1 Methanobrevibacter sp.
TGGCTTGTTGAATCAAGAGCCTCTTCTGTAAGCTCCCCTCCATTTTCAACAAGAGCTTGCAAAGTATTCACTGCTGAACGCAAATCTCCACTGGACCTTTTGGATAATTTCATCAAAACATCCTTATCAACTTGAATATCTTCATTCTTAAGCACTACATCACGTAGATATTTGTTGATTGAAGGAGATTTGATCTTGTCCATTTTAATGACTTGGGCATTTTTCTTTATAGTGGTTAATTTATTGCTGTAAAAATCATTAGCCATCATTACTATAGGCTGTTTGCTTTCCTTAATGATTTTATTTAAAGCTTTAGTTCCACCCCTATCATTGGTTCCATGAATACCATCCACTTCGTCCATTATTATTAATTTACGGTTATTTCCAAATAGTGAATAGGTATTTGCTGATTCTCCAATAGTTGTCATCAATAAATCATGTGAACGCTTGTCACTTGCATTGAGCTCTATATATTCAGAGAATTCATCAGCAATGATATGAGCTATTGTGGTTTTACCAGTTCCTGCTGGTCCTATAAGCAATAAAGGTGGTTGAGGTTCTCCATTTTTCCACTTTTCAACCCATTTTTGGATAATTGCCTTTTGCTTTACATTACCGACTACATCATCAAAACTCTTTGGCCGGTATTTATCTGTCCATAACATAATTGTTACCTGAAATTAAATATAATTCATAAAAATTACTTAATAAAATTCTTATATCCAATATCTCTTAGATTCATAGATTCATTGACTTTCTATAAGAATTTAGCTAATAATGCCTCTAATTGGATTCTTGGATTAGCTCCTTCCCTTATTCTGAAGTCTGTTTCAGCTATTGCTCCAATTAGATTCATGTAGATATCCCCATCCATTTGTCCGTTCATCACTCTGGAAGAGACATCCTGGTAAATCTGATTAACCATATCTTCTCCGCTTGTACCCTGCATGATCATTACTTCCCTTAGGATATCACGGGATTTCATAAAGTCTCCCATTAAAGCTGCATTGACCATTTTCTTTATTTCCTGTGGTTTTGCTTTGGAAACTACTTCAAATACATGGTCTTCAGTAATTGAACCGGTAGATGCTGCTGATTGCAACATATTGACTGATTTACGCATATCCCCTTCTGCAAAGTTGACTATTGTAGTGATTGCCTCATCCTCATATTGGCAACCTTCAGCTTCTGCAATATATTTTAATCTATCAGCTATTTCTTCTGCTTTGATTGGTGTGAATCTGAATATAGCACATCTGGATTGGATAGGATCAATTATTTTAGATGAATAGTTACAGGAAAGTATGAATGATGCGGTTTTTGTATACATTTCCATTTCACGTCTTAAAGCATGCTGTGCATCCTTAGTCATATTGTCCACTTCATCAAGGAAGATAATCCTGAATGGAGCTCCAACAGGTTTTAGACGGCAGAAATTCTTGATGTTTGTTCTTACAGTTTCTATTCCTCTTGCATCAGATGCATTCAATTCCAAGAAGTTTTGTCTCCAGTACTCACCTAAAATTGATTTGACAAGTGCAAGAGCAGATGTTGTTTTTCCTACCCCTGCAGGACCGGTAAACATTAAGTTTGGCATGCTTCCTTCTTCTACATACTGTTTTAGTCTACTTACAATATGCTTTTGTCCAACAACATCATCTAAAGTTTGCGGTCTGTATTTTTCTACCCAAGGTCCTAACATATTATCACTTTATAATCATTAATTTCATTTATTTTTTAAATTAAACAGTTTTAAATCATTTTTAAGATTTAAAATTTTTATTTGGAAAATACTTAAAATATATTTTTTTATACTATATATAATATGATTTTCATATTTTTTAAAACTTATTATTTTTATAGATAATCAAGAAATTTTCAATGAAATTTTAATAAAAAACTTAAAAATAAGTTAAAAATAGTAAAAATAACTGGAATAATAAAATAATTAAAAAAATTAAAAAAATTAAAATAATTGAATAAAAAAAGAATAGAGAATAAAAATTCTCTAAAAGTTAAAACATTTTATTCTAAATATCAACAGATTCAGGCAATTCTTCAGTGATTGAATACTCTAAAGTTGCTAATGTGAATAACTTAAGCATCATTTTAGGAGAAAGATCAGCTGCACCCATTCCACTAATTCCAACGTAATTAGGAACGGTATCCTTTTGATCCATCCAACTGTGGACTCTTTGAGCCATACTTAAGTAATCTGCCTTGTCAATGGATTGGCTTAAGTCTTCACCAGAAGGATTAGCAGCATCCTTAACATCCTTGATTTCAATAGGAGAATCCTTATTCTTGTCAATATTCAAAAGATATTCTGAGAAGATGTAAATGCATTGACCTTCATCATACTCATTTCCATTATATTCAATTGTAGAGAAAGCATAGTTCTTTTGTGAAACCAATTGAGCAAGATTAGGAACATCTTCCATTTCTATTTCATTTAAGGAAGATTCAGACAGATTATCACTATCGCTGTCATTCAAATCATCTGTATCATTGTCATCTAAACCATTATCTTCTGAGTCATTTAAATCATCATCTGAATCAGTAGCAAAGCCTGGGATAATGCTATTGATTCCAGAATCATTCTTATCAGATTCAGCTATTTTGCTTTTATCAGACTTATTCTTACTGTCAGACTTATCTGTCTTATTGACCTTTTCAGTAATGGTTTTAGATGTGCTGTTCTTTGCACTTGAACTGTTTAGAGATTTAGAACTGTTAGTTTGATTCTTTATCTTATTTACAGTGTCATTTATGTTTTTACTGGTTTGGTTGGTTTTGTTTTCAACCTTTTCAGTTAATGTTTTGCTTGTATTAGTATCATTTTTTGTATCATTTGTTTTATTATCATTCTGCATTTGCGCTTGAGTTGCATCATTATTTATATCATCATTAAAGAATCCATTGTCATCTGTAGGGATAATTGTACTGAAACCGTCATCCCCACCGGAACTGCCATTGTAATAAGCCATTCCAGTTACAGCTCCAATAGCCAATATGATCACTAAAGCACAGATAATTGGCACCTTATACATACTGAAGAAAGATTTCTTAGTATTTTCCTCAATAACTTGCTTCCTAAATGTGTTTACTGGAGTTAAAACAGTTCCACATTCCTTACAGTATTTGGAATTGGAATCGTTTGTTTTCCCACAAGTAGGGCAAATTCTTGCTGAATTCAATTGAAAGCCACAATTTTTACAGAATTTCTCTTCATCATCATTTACGGTATGACATTTTGGACAAATCATATTTTCACCCCCAAATAGGTTAAAAATGATTGTATGAATATAAATGTAATATTAACTAAAGTCTTTTAGCATATAAAAAATATTCATCATTATTATATTAGTAATCTTATATTTAAATATTTATATAAAATACAGTTGAAAATTAAAAAAAATAGAAAAATAAGATTAAAAATAAAAAAAAATGAAATAATAAAAAATAGTTTAGGAATTTTTATTTCTCTAAAAAGTCCTTGAGCTCCTTTTCAGATATGATTCCCTTTTTGAATAGAGCATTGAAAATGTCTTCGGAGGTAATGCATCTTAAATCATATTTTTCCAAATAATCCTTTATTGCATTGGGATTATTATAAGCTACAACTCCCTTGTTTTTAATTGCTATCGCAATGGAAGAAGCTTCTCCATCCCCTAAAACCTGATTTTTATGGTCATTTTTAATTTCATAGTATATATCAAATGTCTTTGTGTTATATGAAATTTCCTCCACTTTTACGAAGTCTTTATCCACAAGTTCATTTAACTTGTCTTTTATAAAATCAGGAATGCTTGGATTATTTAAAGAATTAAAGACCTTATTGGAAATGACAATATGATTGAATAACTCCTCTAATAAGTCTGTTCTCTTTATCTTTAAAAAGTATAACAAGCAGTCTATATCATAAATTGTTTTCATATTCACCCTCTTTACATATATTTATTAGTTTTTAAAAAAAACTATAAAATCCCTTTACTAAACCTTCACATTTTAAAATCTTTGATTTTAAATTAAAAACTAAACCTTTGCATATTAATAAAAAAATTCTTTAAAAAATTAAAGAATTACACCCCTATTAGAAAAATTTATAGGTCAGATCACTTCTAAAAGCATCCAATAAGAGTTCATCACGTTTTCCAGAACTTATTTTACTATCATTAAATGCCTTTTCAACTGATCTTATATATTTACCTAATGAGAAATATTTTTCAGATTTAGTGGATGGAACATATAATTTATCACTAAATCCATTGATTCTAGCACTATAACCAATTTGAACTGACCTAAGCTCCTTACACTCTTCAAGACTTATGAATTCATGTTCCTTAAGCCTATATAACATTGCATGATGGCTTATTTGGAAATATTGCTCAGCTCTTATGATCTCTTCTAAAGACCATTCTGTGAGATTGTTTGTTTTTGCATATCTTTCCAAACCTTCATAAGTCATAATTAAATAAGATGCAAAAGTATTTGCTTCAATTTCTGAATCATCATCATTTGAAGTTTCACAGATGATTAAGTCTCTTTTATCATCTTCAAAGAGCAAATGATACAATTCATGAGCTAAGGTAAATCTTTGTCTGCCTTTAGACATATTAGAATTAATGCAAATAAACATATCCTTGGAAGACTTCACTTTAGAATTCCCCATTTCCTTTAATTCATTCACATTTATGCCATCTATATTCTTTATGCACATACCACTTGTATTGTCAGACATTGGATAAAAAAGAATGGTTAAATCAGGCAATTTAGATAGAACTATAGAGAACAAATCAATTGGACTGTATGGGTTCAAATCCCAGTCTCTCCTTAATTCCACTGCTAAGGAATTCAATTTGATCTTATCTCTCATCAGAATCACCATCGTTCAATTCATTTAAGAAGCGCATATTCATGATTATCTTATGCACTGAAGAAATGCAATCCAAATCCTGTTTAGCTGCATTTTTAGATCTGAATGAAAAATTGATTGAATTATATTCATCGCTTTTGCAAAGGATGTAGGAATCACTGCATCCATAAAGTGAACATAACTTATCAAGGAGAGATAAATTCAAATTACGATTACCTGATTCAATCTGAGACAATAAGGGCTGAGAAATCCCTAAATAACTTGCTAAATCAGATTGAGATAATCCTTTGGACTCTCTAAGTTCCTGTAATCTTTTACCTATCTTTTTCATAGAATCACTATAATATCTCTAATATTATTTTAGTAATAAAAATATATAAATATATCGATTAAAATATTACAAATAATTTTTTTCACAAAAATTTTAAAAATATATTTTATTTTTTATTATGAAATTGATTATTAAATTTAAAAATAATTATAAATAAT
>JAEEWY010000107.1 GCA_016291275.1 Methanobrevibacter sp.
TATTTATACTAGTTTTAATAAATGTTTTAGTATTCATTTTTTTAATTATTTTTAATCATTTTTAATTTGAGCGATAACATGTCATCTGAGCCTATTTTAGTAATAAAGGATAATGATTCAACAATTGGAATCAGAGCAAGGGTTGGAGAGGAATTCTCTGAACATGAAATCCAATTGAATGTCATGCTTGCATACTATTGGGATAATGATCTTCCAGTTATAGAAAGCTTGATAGACCTTTTTGAATCAGCTGTCAAAAGGACAATCAACGAAGTTCTTCCACATGAAAATCTTTTATTGAAATATGATCTTATCACAGATGACGAGATTGAGAAAGCAAGCCGATTTGAGATTCATCTAATTGAAGTTAAAGCTGATGACACCAGTTTAAGATTGGATGGAAAAATACTTGCCTTAAAGGGTATTTCATCAAAAGAAGAGTATTCACAAGGAATTTTAGGCTTAAAATTTAAAAAAGAAGATGGCTCAAATGAAGGAAAAATAGTTAAATCAGTTGAAAAGAATATTCCAACTGAAAAGAAAATCTCTTTTAAGGAGTTTGCAAGAGAGCAAAGATTAAAAAATAGTAAATAACAAGAACTAGACTGTTCTTCTAATGAATGGTAATATTTTTACTAAAGATGATTTAGCATCTTCCTTGTTTTTATTGTTTTCAATGCTTATCTTACCATCTCTAAATATCTTAGACTCTTTTTCATCAATATCCAATTTGATGTAACCGATATCCTCAATAGTTTCAATATTGCTTATATGCTCATTTTCCTTACTTTTAAGAATCTTATCGGTTTGCGAAATATCTATTCCAAATGGCAATCTTTTTCTAAGTCTAAGATTATTTGCTCCTTTTTCAAGCTCATCATCTAAAATAAGTTCATCATCACTTTTGATTGTATTCAGGTTTAATAGGACTTTATCATATTGTGACAATTTCAATTCATTTACAATAGAATCTATTTTATCATCATCTAGAATAGTATCCAAATCACTTAATTCTATTGTAGCAACATTTTTCTCTTCTCTAAGCTTGACTACATCAGAGCCTGTGATTTCTTTAACATATGCCTCGCAATGGTCTATCCTATTCACCTTATCAATAGTAACTATTTCATTGGTCTTCACTCTTGTTGCAAGACATGTTGTGGAATTTGAGTATTCAATATTATTTTCATCAAGGAATTGATGAATTTCATAGGTTTCAAGTTCAGCTTCAATGAACGGACTTTCAATTTCAAACTCATATTTCATGAGTATCCCAGGCCTATCATGAGTAAGGTCTGTTATATTGTTTCCGTCTATGATAATTTCATATCCTTCTTCATTAGCCTTTTGTTTAATTGCACCGTACATCAATCTTCTGCACACTAAACATCTTTGCGGAGTATTTGTTACAATGTCATCTACATCAATAAAATTATTTTCAATAATTTCGTGTCTTATTTCAAGTTCAGATGTTCTTCTTTTTGCAAATTCCAAAAATCCAGTTGGAAAAATTTGATTGTCATAAGTGATTGCAAGCACATCTGCACCAGCTTCCTTTGCAAGGTATGCAAGTAGTGTGCTGTCTGCTCCACCAGAGAAAGCTAAAGCCACTTTTTCATAGTCTTTAAATATTTCTTTTACTTTATTTATTTTGATATTTGTATTCATATTTGGCCTCGTTGACTTAATAATAAATTCATTTATTATTAGTTTAATTTGATTAATCGCCCGAGTTCAATATCATATCAAATATAAAAAAATAATAAATTAACTATTGTTATATTATTTATTGCTTTTAAAATTTTCTATATCAACGTTATATTCTAAAATGAGCTTATTCTAAGTTTTTAATGTATTCCAAGACTTCAATCGCATCCAAGTATTTTATGTCCTTTTCTTTCAATATGAAATCGATAAGCTTGGTTTTCTTTTTATCTTCCATTTCCACTTTTGAGAATATGTTTTGATAGGAACGTTTAGGGTAATAGATCTCTTTTGCAATATTGTGAATGTAATCCTTTTCCTCTTCAGTGATAATTTCTTCCTTAACAGCCAAGTCCAGTTTGTAGTCAACATTTACAAGAGCTTCGGATAATGGAACTTGATTGACTGGGTCAAAACTTAAAGCCACATCATCGTCTGAAGTAATCTCTCCAGACCTGTATGCTTTGTAAACATAACCGATTCCAATCATGCCTAAATCATCAAGTTCTGATGCTCTTAAAGCCCCCATACTGCTTCCTCCAACTACAGTTATTCCCTTATCCAATGCCTTCATGATTTCCTTATGGGCAACTGCAGGAGTGTGGTGGAAAGCGCCATCAATGATTCCTATGACGTCTGGCTTTTCAGATATTGCCTTTAGGATGTCTCCTCTTTTAACTGGAGGCCTATAGTCTGCATCAAGTATTGTTTTTGCCTCATCCTCCAATATGGATAATCCTAAATAAACGATGATTTTTTTAGTCATGTTAAGATCTCTTAAATAATGATTATTAAAAAATATTGATTAAAATTAAATTAATCCTCTACGTGCTTTTCTATCATATTCCAAAGCGCGATTGCCTAACCTTTCCTCATCCAATGAATAGAGCTCTGCTTTCGGAATGATAACCCTTGCAACATTGATTCCAATTTCATCTCTTGTAAGGTCAGTGTATAATATTTGATCAAATCCTACTTTCTGAACCTCTTCAATGCTTGTTTCAATATCCTTTTTGATTGAGTGTGAGCTTTTGTCTTCAATGTCTGATAAGTTGATTGTTTCCTCTTCCCTTTGGAAGTAATGTCTGTTCATTCTCTTCATGTGTTCATAGCCGGATTTTCTCATGAAGTCTGCTCTGATTGTGTCTTCACGGGTTCCATGGATTTGGGTTGCTCTGCTTTGTGCAACTTCAGTAAGTGCTCTGATGACAGCCACTTCAGGGTTCAAGTGGGTTCCAACACCTAAAGTGAGGAGTGCTGGATCCTTAAGGACGGTATCATCAGCACTTGCAGCTATTGTTGTTATCTTCAAGTCTGCTGTAATGTCCATAAGTTTAATATCGATTCCTTGGCTATTGAACTTATCTAAGAGCTCATTGATTATTTCATTATCAATATTATCCTGATTGATTTCCTTCTTGTTTCTTTTAGTAAGTTCAAATATGCTCCATGCATCCCTTTCAACCACTTCAAAGATACCGTGCAAGACGGATTCCTCTATGATGTTACCAGATGCAAGGCCATTTGTGTTTCCTTTAAAAATAGCTATTGGACTAGGACTCACTTCCCTTGTTGGAATATATGGGTGGAAAACAGCATTAGATGGAACATAGATTGTCTCTTCACTTATGATGTCTTCAGCTTCTATCCATTCTAACCTTGAATTTTCAACATTTTCATTGCCGTAATTCTTTGGCAAGAGGAGTTCTTTAGGATCAAGCACATTTTTGTCATTTTTAATGTTATTGTAAGTGTCTACAAATGTCCTCTCACTATCGATATCCTGCCTTTCTGCAGAGTACCTTTCGAATCCTTCCATCATTGCAGATGCCTTTGCCTGCTCTTTAGTAGCGCCCTTTCCTGCATAGACGCTTACACTTCCAGACTGTGCAGTTGGACGGATAGCTGAAAATACTGGAATCTTGACTCTATCCAAGTCTGTGATGTCAGTCAATCGGGTTATTCCAGCGGTTCTAAGCTTTTTCTCATTTATCTCAATTGTTTCCTTTGGGTCTTTAACTCTATGAGTTCCCTTAAAGAATTTTATTGGAATATCTTCAAACATGTTTTTTATCCTTAGCTATTTTTAAAATCTTTTTGAATTTATAATATTTATATTATGTAATTGATTATTTATAATAATTGTTATAGGATAATTTCAATCATTCGTTTAATTTTTAAATAATAAGTGATATAAGAAAGTATAGGAGAAAATTAATAATTCAATTGAGGCTTTCAAATGCAAATTAAGGATAATGAGATTCATAATTTTCACATAAGAAACATCTTGAAAAAATTGGAAGAGAAAGACTTGGATGCCATGCTGGTGGCTAATTTCAACAATATCTACTACTTGTCTGGATACTTGTCAACAAGCTTTGCATTCATGATAATCAAGGAAAATCCAATCATATTTGTTTCTGGAATGGATATGGAAAATGCAACCAATACATCTTCCATTGATATTGTGAAGTATGAATCATTTGATAAGATGATTGAATATCTAAAAGATGATGGAATCAAGAGTTTAGCCATTGAATCAGACTTGACTGCTAATGTTTATGAAAAGTTCAAGGACTTCAATCTCACCATCTCCAATGCAATATCAACTGAAAGGATGATAAAGTCTGATGATGAAATTCAAAAGATGATTAAGGCAACTGAAATTGCACATAAGTCACTCCTTGAATTGGATGTCAGATCCAAGCAGGAAAAAGGAGTAGAAGAATGGGAATGTGCATATGAATTAGGTTATCTGATGAGAAAGAATGGAGCAACCGTTGAATCATTTGACACAATATTTGCATCAGGCCCTGTATCCTCATTGCCTCATTCAACTCCAAGGCAACATGTTCTTGACACACCTGTTTTAGTTGATTACGGTTGCAAGTTTGAGGGATATTGCTCTGATACAACAAGAACTTTCATCTACACTGAAAGGCAAGAGGAAATATCTGATATCGTGCTTGAAGCTCATGACAAGGCAATTGAAGCTGTTAAGGCAGGTGTAAAAGCCTGTGAAGTGGATAAGGTGGCAAGAGACATCATAACAGAATATGGCTATGGAGATAATTACATTCACAGCACTGGCCATAGCTTAGGCTTGGATATTCATGAAAACCCATCAGTTTCCCTAAAGGATCAAACTGTTTTAGAGAACAATATGGTTATAACAATTGAGCCAGGAATCTATCTTGAAGGAGAGTTTGGAATAAGGATAGAGGATATGGTTTTAGTTGATAAAAAGGGTAAATTGATTGGAAATTTACCTCAAATATTATAGTTTTTCTTTTTTATTTCCATCTTCGTTTTTTATTTTCATTTTTATTTTGCACTACTTTTTCATGATACTTCTTATCTTTTCCATCATACCTTTTAATTTTTTAATTTAAGAGGTAAAAAATATATATGCCTTTCAATAAAATATTTTAATAGGTGATATGATGGTTAATGTTGGAACCACTAAGATTTATAAAAACAACCAAACTACCATTCCCTCTAAAATCAGAAAGCTCTTTGATGTTTCTGAAGATACAGTAATGGATTGGGATTTGAATTCTGATAATGTAATCACTATAGCTTTTAAAACCAAAAAGTCTTCAATTCATGATTTGGCAGGATTAGGCAA